>JAPOZE010000332.1 GCA_026706225.1 Acidobacteriota bacterium | reverse complement strand
GCGCCATGGACGAATTGGCCGGTTGCAGTCGAAGGCGGCCATCTCTCTCGCGGTAGAAACGTTTCAGCGTGGCTTCGTTCCCCTGCACCAAGGCAACCACCGTATCCCCGTTGCCGGCGCCGCTGGTGCTCTCCACCACCACAAAGTCCCCATCGCAGATGTGGTCCTCGATCATGGAGTCTCCCTTGACCTGCAGGACGTAGACATTCTTGTTGCCCACGAACTCCTGCAAAGAAAGGGCCTCCTGGTTGGCAAAGGCCTCAACCGGCCGACCGGCGGCGATTCGACCCAACAGGGGCAGCGACTCGCTTCTGACCATTGCTCCAGGATCGTCCTCGCCTTTCGCGTTTAGTGCGTCCGCTTCGATCATGGGACCCCGGTCGATGACTTCTATCGAACGGCTTCGATTGGGGTCCCGCCGAATATAGCCCTTTCGCTGCAGCGTATTCATGTGCTTGTGCACCGTCGCCAGCGATGCGAGACCCAGTGCTTTCCTCACTTCGTCGTAGCTGGGGCAATAGCCGTTTCTGCGGACAAAGGAATCCAGAAAAGCCAGCACCCGATATTGACGCTTGGTCAATGCCATTCAATCCCCCGGACCGCATCGAACTCGGATTCCATTGTAAGCGAATCAAAAGCGAAGATCAAATCAGTGGCTAGTGGTCAGTGGCTAGTGGTTAGCCGTGTCCCCGCCCTGGCGGGCGGATCTTACGAGAGTGAAACAGGTTTGTTTCTGTTGCTGAACGTGTCGATCCAATAACTATCCACTGACCACTATCCACTTTCGAATGCCTTCAGGTCACCTGGTTGCCTCTGGCCATGACGACCTGGCCTGTCCTTACCAACTCGATGATGTTGTACTTGTGAACCATGCGCACCAGAGCGTCGATCTTGTCGGTGCCGCCGGTTGCCATCAGGATCATCGAGGATTCGGTGAGATCGACCGTCTTGCACTTGAAGTGTTCCGCCACCTGAAGGGCCTCGCTTCGATCTTCCGGCCCGGCGGCGACCTTGATCAGGGCCAGCTCCTGCACAACGGCGCTTTCGCCGGTATGGTCCACGCAGTGCAACACGTCGATCAACTTGTTGACCTGCTTGATGATTTGTTCCAATCCTCCCGGGTTGCCCTTGGCGGTGATGGTCATCCTGGAAAATTCGCCATCGACCGAAGAAGAGACCACCAGTGAATCGATGTTGTAGCCGCGCCGGGCAAACACCTGGGCGATCCTGGCCAGCACGCCCGGTTTGTTGGAAACGTAGACGCTCAAGGTATGGGTGTCACGACTCAATAAGCTTTCCATTGGGCTTCTCTCAAGGGAACCGCCCGACACTCTGCCGGACCGCTCAACCGGGCCGGCATTGCCGCGGGTGCGGGCTCAGGTAGATCCGGTGGGCTTCTCCAGTCTTCTCTTGGGCTTTTCGATCAGCATGTCTTCAAGCGCCCTGCCCGCGGGAATCATGGGATAGACGTTGTCGGTCTTCTCGCACTCCGCGTTCACCACTGCCGGGCCCTGATCGTAGTCGAGCGCCCGCTGGAGGATCTTTCTGACATCGGCCGGCCGCTTCAGGGTGAACCCTTTTGCTCCCGGATAGGCCCCCGCCAGCTTGGCGAAGTCCGGGTTGCCCTCCAGGTCCACGCCGCTCTCGCGTTCTCCGTAGAACAGCTCCTGCCACTGGCGGACCATGCCCAGGTAGTGGTTGTTGAGAACGATGACCTTGATGGGGAGCCGGTGAACACAGGCGGTCGACAGCTCGCTCATGGTCATTTGAAATCCACCGTCCCCCACCACCGCCACCACCAAGTCCTTGGGACGGCCGAACTGGGCGCCGATGGCGGCGGGAAACCCGTACCCCATGGTGCCCGCGCCACCCGAACTGAGCCAGTTCGACGGGTAGTCCGTCTTGTAGAACTGGGCCGCCCACATCTGGTGCTGCCCGACATCGGTGGAGACGATCGCCTCTCCGCCGGTCAGCTTGTACAACTCATCCAGAACGTGCTGCATTTTCAGGCCGCCGCGCCTCCTGTACTTGAGGGGGTACCGTTTCTTGTATCCCTCCAGGTGCTTCAACCAATCGGAGGTGTTCAAGGGTGCGACGTGCCGGACCAGGTCCTCGACGATCTCCCGCGCATCTCCAACGCACCAGTGCTGGCATTGAATCATCTTGCCGATTTCGGCCTCGTCGATGTCGATGTGGATGCGCACGGCATCCTTGCAGAATCGATGTGGCTGGCCGACGATGCGGTCGTCGTAGCGGGAGCCGATCGACATGACCAGGTCGCATTCCACCATGGCCTTGTTGGCATAAGCCGTCCCGTGCATCCCCAGCATGCCGAGAGAGAGAGGATGCGATTCCGGAAAGGCTCCTTTCCCCAGGAGTGTCGTGGTCACCGGAGCACGCAATGTTTCCGCCAGCCTCCTGACCGCGTTGGAGGCATTGGCAACCAGAGCCCCGTGACCCACCAGCAAGACCGGCTTCCGTGCACGGCTGAGGGCTCCGGCGATCTCCAGAATCTGGCTGTGGTCCGGACTGCTTCCCACCCGATATCCCGGCAAATCCATTTCGGCATGAAGATCTCCCGAAAAGGGATTCTGGCTCACGTCCTTGGGGACGTCGATCAGCACCGGCCCGGGACGTCCGGTACGAGCAATGTGGAAAGCCTCCCTCACGATTCTGGGAATGTCGTTGGGGTTCTTGACCAGGTAGCTGTGCTTGACGATCGGCATGGTCAAGCCGAAGACGTCCGCTTCCTGGAAGGCGTCCTTCCCCAGCATGGGAGTCACGGTCTGGCCCGTCACAACCACCATGGGGATGGAATCCATCTGGGCAGTCATAATGCCGGTGACCGTGTTGGTGGCCCCTGGACCGCTGGTGACCAGCACAACGCCGGGCCTGCCCGTGGCTCGAGCGTAACCGTCCGCCATGTGGGAAGCGCCTTGTTCGTGCCTGACCAGAATCAGCTTGATCTTGGTTCTGGTGGTGATCAGAGCATCGAAAATCGGGATCGCCGCTCCTCCGGACAAACCCCAGATGTACTCCACTCCTTCGTTTTCCAGGCCTCTGACCAAGGCTTGGGCTCCATCTATCGTTTCCTGGTTCATTTTCTGCGATCGACTCCTGAATATACCGTCATGTTCTCCATAATCATAGTCACAGTCATCGTAGTTTTCAAGGACTAGCCAATAATGACCTCTCAATGTGTCGATTGGTTTCTACAAACATCGACAACTAGCACATATACTCAGTGAATCCACCCAGGACTACTTGATGATCTCGAATATATCCCAGAAAATCCGGAACTGGAATCTATATTGAATTCCTTTTGTTTATTTGGGGAACTTATTTTAGAAAAGTTGCTCTCGTCGTCTCAGAGTTCCAAAGGAACCGATATTCTTGAGAAAGAAGCTGAACCGTACTTGGGACTCGTTATCCAGTCGAGGGTTGAATTGCCTGAGGCCGACATGGCGAAGATGAACGGCCACGCCGCAGCAATCCCAATTGTAGGCCAACTGTCCTGCCGTGTACTGCCTGCGCCGGGTGGTGAAATTATGGACAAAGCTCAGGGCCGCGCTGATCCCTTGAGGAGAGGATCGGCCCAGCCTGGCGCGGATCTGGTTGGAAGGAAACTGGTTGGGAGGCAAGTTGCGGGTATTGTAGTAGGTCAGCCCAAGGAAATACTGGGAGAGGTTGACTCTGCCGGCGACGCTGCCGGCTCTCAGGCGTCGTACTTCCGGATCGTAGTCGGTCCTGAAGTCAACCGTGTAGCGCTCGGCAGGGGTAAATCGCAGGCGGGAGACAACGGGAGACACCTTTCTGGTTCCGTCCAGGTATGCAAAACCCGACAATGTGTTGGCAGGAAACAGCACGTTTCGTCGTCCGGGTATCAAGGCGCCCCCAAAGGTGGGATCGAAGAAAACCTTCTGCCCGATGCTCAAGGAGAGAACCTCGCCGGTTGTCGAGCCTCCGTCAGAGGTCGGGCGGCGAGCAAAGAAGCGATTGCTGACGACATACTCGACTTCGTTGGAGTTGCTGAAGATGTCCTTCTCATCAAAGAGTATGGTATCCCTGAATTCGTCGATCCCGGAGATGTAGCGGTAGGTGATCGACGGTTCGATGAGATGCTTCAGGCGATGCCGGCCCACCTGAAAGATCCTCTGCAATCCCGGACCTCTCCAATCCAGTTGCAGGTCGAAGGCCGAGCGGCTCAGGTTGCCGGGTCCGACTCCGGTGGGACTTTGGGAATCCAACCGGTTGGAATAAAAGGTCTCCCGCCAGCCGATGCTGGGGGTCAGGCTGATTCCACTCCACCTGATGATGGGGATGGAGAGCCTGGGGTGGAAATCGAAGCGCTGGACCACGCTCGGCGTCGATAGACGGGCGTCGGTGCGGCCCATGCCTTCCACCGACGCGTCATAGGAAAAGTAGATCGGCCAGTCCTCTATCCTGCGCCTGCGGCCGTTTAAATTGAAACTCGGAAACGTTCGGCTGGTGACCGCTCTTTCCCTGGAAAAAATGGTCGAGCGGCGTTCCCCAAAGACGTTCAGGCTGTCGCCGGAAAAGTTTCGGGTCAGAAAGGCCGAGGACACCTCGTCGGGTCTGGAGATGGTGTTGAAAGTGCGTCCATAAACCTGTCGAAATTCCTGGGAGCTGACCACGTCCACGTCGGCCACCGCCCTGAATCCGTTGTCCCAACGGGTTTCCGCCCTGACCTGCGCGCTTTGGCCGCCGAAGCCCTTCCGGTCCCGGGCAAGGTAGCCCACGGCGGAAATGGAACTGTGCTGGTTGGGCCTGGCTTTGAAGTCCATGCCACCGGCGGGTCCGCGCTTGGAGTAATAATCCGCTCGTGTCAACAGATTGGCGCTACGCCCCAAGGTCAAAAAAAAGGCTCCGCTGACGGAGCGCCCGCGGCTTGAGGAATTGCCCGTGGAGGGCAAGAGAAATCCCGTCTTTCGCTGCCTTTCGCTGGTGGGAGCCCTGAGAAACGGGCTGTAGAAGAGAGGGAGTTTCTTGATTCTGAAGACCGCATGCCGCAGGTTTACCGGCTCCTCACCCTTGAAATCCGCGCTCTTGGCCGAGAAGCTCCACTTGGGAACCGGATCCTCGCAGGCCGTGACCGTTCCATCCACGATACGATACTCGTCCGTCCCGACCTTCCGGACCTCTTTGGCCTGGAAAAGAAAACCGGTTTCGGACCGACCCCGCAACTCGATGTCGGTCCTGCCCCTGACGTCGTAAAAGGTCCCCGTCTGGCTGTCGAAGTTGAACTTGAAACGAGAGGCTTGAAGGCGGGTGAGCCCCTGTTCGAAGTAAACGTTTCCTTCGCCTTCAATGTCTCCGGTCCTGTCGTTGCCGCAAATCCGGTCGGCTTTCAGAAGCAGATCCCGGTAACTGACCTCTACGTTACCCTGGGCGAGATAGTCGTGTTTCCCCGTTCGGGATTGTCGTTCGGCCCGGACGGTGACAGCTTCTTCACCGAGCCGGATGGCAAGGGGGTCGGTTGCAGCCGAAGATGCCGGCAGCTCCGACTCGGGCTGCTGTCCCCCGGATTGGCTGGACCCCGGCAAAGCCGAAAGCAGAGCCAGGGTCCCGGCCAGTATCCCCATCCGGACGGGATTGGCCCGAATCCCGAAACAGCCGAAGATCGTGTTCGTTCTTGAGCGAATCGGATTGAAGCAACGCACTGGAAATCCAACTGGAAGCGGCTTGGGAGGCCCCGCACCGGCACGAAATATCGCATCCGTTATGGAGCGCGGCCTTAAGGACAGCTTAGCACAATGCGAACCTGCTCAGAGGGCTCCCCGCAACACTGGAATATCGCCGGCACCTTCTGTTAACATCTGCGCAACTCACTCAGACCGGGACGCCGTCTTTTGGACTTCACAACCTCCACCGGCTGATCGATTTCCATGATTTGTCCTTCCTGCGGCCTCCATAACCCATCGAACGCCGAGATCTGCATGGGATGCAAACACCCCCTGCCCGTCTCCTCCGCAGAACCCATCCCGGAGCCGAACCCGGCTGCGGAGGACCAACCGATTTCCTCTCCCGGCATTTCTCCAACGGCGGAGGATCCCCGGCAGCCCCGGGCTGATCAAGTCGCCGTCCCGGACCCGAAGCAGCAACCCTTGGAAACCGTGGTGAGGGACTTCCTGGATCGGGACCTGGTCAGGACGGAGGCCCCTCCTTCCAGCCTGATCGAGCAGGCCCCCGAACATCAGGAGTCTGCGCCCACCGAGCCTGCTCGGCCGGAAGCGGAACCCTTCGTCGACCCCCACCCCGGCGTCCGGGAAGATGTCGAGTCCACACGGGTCGCGGCACCCCTCCAATCCGGCGCCGCCACGGTTCCCACAAGCCAGGGGACCCTCTTCTCCGACAATATCCAACGGATTGAAATCAAACTCAACCAATCGCCCCTTCCATTCGGCGAAAGCAATTCCCGGGATGACTTGCTCGGGGATTCCATTCACCAGGAGTTGCGGTCGGCGACCGTAAGGGATCGTTTCGGCGCCGGGATTCTCGATACTCTCATGGTTGTCGGCTGTTGGTTGATCTTCAGCCTGGTGGTCATCGCCTTTACGGATTTCAAGGTGCTCTCCCTTTCCGCCGGCTTGGGGCTCGGACTGGTGTTCCTCTCTATTGGGCTCTCCTACTTTTTTCTCTTCACCGTTCTCAGCGCCCGGACACCGGGGATGGACACCATGGGACTGGCGGTCATGCGCTTTGACGGCGAACTACCCTCTTTCCGGGATGTGGGCTTGCGAATCTTCGGTTACTGCATCTCCGCGGGTTGCTTTGGACTGGGCTTCCTCTGGGCCTGTTTCGATGCGGAGCGACTGACCTGGCACGACCGTATTTCCAGGACCCTGGTGATTGAGTCCGCCCCCCCTCCGGGCGATTGAAGGGTTCCGCCGAAATCGAGGCGTTGCGCCGGGTCTGGCCGCCTTGCCCGGAGATTTTTTCGGCTGAAACGCAAAGGGTCTTTCAAACCGGCCGTTTTCCTGTGGAACCTCCATCGGAGATGGTAGTCTTATTTCTGCGAGCTCGGATGCTCCGATTCCGGAGTTGAACCTTGACTGGTAAATTCACGGTAGCGTTGGCCCAGGTGTCGCCCAAGCTGGGGCTGTTGAGGGAAAACCTTCAGCTTCATCTGGACACAATCCGGCGGGCGAAATCGGAAGGGGCGAATCTGGTCGTTTTCCCGGAACTCTCCCTGACCGGGTATATTCTGCAGGACCTGGTACCGGACGTCGCCATCGATCCGCAGAACGCTCCAACACTTCAGCCACTGCTGCAGGGCTGCACGGATATCGCTTGTGTTTTCGGCTTTGTGGAAGTCTCGGATCGCTACAACTACTACAACGCCGCCGCCTATGTGTCCGAGGGAAGGATCCAACATGTGCACCGGAAGTTGTATCTGCCCACTTACGGGATGTTTGACGAGATGCGCTTTTTCGCAATGGGGGAGAATTTGCGGACGGTCCGGACTCCCTTCGGTCCCTTGGGATTGCTGATTTGTGAAGACCTCTGGCACCCTTCCACCCTTTATCTGCATGCCCAGGATGGAGCCCGGGTGGTGGTGACGCTTTCCTCGAGTCCCGGCAGGGGTGTAAGGACCCATGAAGGGTTCCAGACATCTCAGGGATGGGAAACTCTGCTGAAGGCCTTGTCGCAGTTCTACACCGTTTACAACCTTTACGCCAATCGGTCCGGGATCGAGGATGGGGCCTACTTCCCCGGGGGATCAATGGTTGTCAGTCCGGTTGGAGAGGTGGTTGCCCGAAGCCAAACCTCCGCAGAGGACCTGGTGCTGGCGGAGCTGGATCTGGAAGAAATCCGCCGGGCACGCCTCTTCACCCCGGTCCTGCGGGATGAGCGCCTGGATCTGACCCTGAGGGAACTGACCCGTATCGTCCGTCAGCGCACCCGGTCCTAGGCGCCAGGTCACCGGATAGATCACGCAGTGATTAGTGAATAGTGGCCAGTGGTTAGTGGTTGGTTATTTAATCGACACGTCAAGCAACTGAAACAAACCTGTTTCACTCTTGCATGATCCGCCCGCCAGGGCGGCGGCACAACTGTCCACTATCCACTGACCACTAAACAAACGTCCATGCAATTGAACTGCCCGCTGGTAGACGAGGTTCTGCAGGGCTTTGTCCGTGACGAGTTGAGCAAGGCAGGATTTCACCGGGTGGTGGTCGGACTGTCGGGCGGCATTGATTCGGCGGTCTCCTGTTTTCTGGCGGCCCGCGCCTTGGGTCCCGAGAATGTTCTGGCCGTCATGATGCCCTACAGGACCAGCAGTCCGGAGAGCCTCTCCGATGCCCGGGCGGTGGTGGAAACCCTGGGAGTCAAAAGCGAGACCGTCGAGATCACGTCCATCGTGGACGGCTACTTTGAGGCGCAATCGCAGGCGAGTTCCCTGCGCCGGGGCAATGCCATGGCCCGAGCCCGCATGATCGTCCTCTTCGACAAGTCGATGGAGTTCGATGCCCTGGTGCTCGGCACCTCCAACAAGACGGAGCTGCTGCTCGGCTACGGTACGCTGTTCGGAGACATGGCCTCCTCGATCAATCCGATCGGAGACCTCTACAAGGCCGATATCTTCAGGTTGGCGCGTTACCTGCAGGTCCCACAGTCCATTCTCGACAAGAAACCCACGGCTGATCTCTGGGCGGGACAGTCGGACGAAGATGAATTGGGATTCACCTATGGCGAAGTCGATGAACTCCTGCACGAGCTCATCGATCGCCGCGCTTCCCGGCGAGAGCTGTTGGAAAAAGGCTTCAAGAACGACTTTATCCAACGGGTCGTCAACAGAATTCGAGGCTCCCAGTTCAAGCGGCGCGGGCCGGTGGTTTGCAAGCTGTCCCCCAGGTCCGTCAGTCACGACTTCCACTATCTCCGAGACTGGGGGATGTAACCTCCCAGTGTTCTGTCTCACACAATGGCCGGAACACTCTTCGTGGTAGCCACACCGATCGGAAATCTGGAAGATATCACCTTGCGCGCGCTGCGAATCCTTGGTGAAGCAGACCTGATCGCCTGCGAGGACACCCGCCACACCAGAAAACTGCTGTCCCACTACCGGATTACGACTCCGACCTCCAGCTACCACGAACACAACGAGCAACAGCGAACCGGTTGGCTGGTGGAACGCCTGGAATCGGGAACAGACATCGCCCTGGTCAGCGACGCCGGCACGCCATCCATCTCCGACCCCGGTTTTCGCCTGGTTCGGGCCGCCCTGGAGCGCGGCATCCGCGTTTCTCCAATCCCCGGAGCCTGCGCCATCATTTCCGCCCTGAGCATCTCCGGGAGACCCACCGATTCCTTTGCGTTTCTGGGGTTTCTTCCCGGCAGGAGAGCGGCGCGGCGCAACCGGCTGCGAGCGCTGCGGTCGGAATCCCGTACGCTGCTCTTTTTTGAATCTCCCTTGAGGCTGGCATCCACCCTGAAAGACATCGACGAGATTCTGGATTCACGAGAAGTAACCGTGGCCCGGGAGATGACCAAGGTTCACGAGCAACTGGTCACGGGAACGGCGGCAGAGCTGGCGTCCCTCTTCCGAAGTCGACGCCCCAAGGGGGAGACGGTGGTGGTCGTGGAAAAATCATCGCCGGAGGCCGACACAGCCGAGTCGGTCAGCGACCGGGAACTGGAATTTCGTTTCGAGGGACTGGTGGACCAGGGTCTTTCCAGGAAGGATGCCATCAAGCAGTTGGCCAAGGAGTTGGCTTCTCCGAAGCGAGAGCTTTACCTTCGCTTGCTCCGGGAGAAAGAGCCTGTGGATGGGAAACGGTGACAACCAGAGCCTCTTGCAAGATTCCGCGGGTAGGAGACGCCGTGCTGCCAAGTGAATGCTGCAAGAGGCTCAACCAATCAGTCGCAGGAAGGAAGAAAGGAAAGAGAGATGATGGAAAAACTGGCTGGCCGCATGGGAAGGCTGGGAACGGAAACGGCCTTTGACGTCCTGGTAAAGGCCAAGGCGCTGGAAGCGAGGGGACGCAGCGTGGTTCACCTGGAACTGGGGGAGCCGGACTTCGATACCCCCTCCAACGTGATCCGGGCCGCCGGTACCGCCCTGGAGGAAGGATACACCCACTATTGCGCTTCGGCGGGCCTGGTGGAACTTCGAGAAGCCATTGCCGACCACGTGGGGCGAACTCGCTCGGTAGACATCGATCCGGACTGGGTCGTGGTCACGCCGGGAGCCAAGCCCATCATGTTTTTTCTGATCCTGGCCCTGGTGGAGGAAGGCGACGAAGTCATCTACCCGAACCCGGGCTTCCCCATCTACGAATCCATGATCCGCTTTTGCGGGGGCACCCCGGTTCCCTCGCCCTTGCTGGAGGAGTTCGAGTTCCGCTTCGACCCCGAGCAACTCGAATCGAAAGTCTCGTCCAAAACCAAGTTGATCATTATCAACTCCCCGCAAAACCCAACCGGAGGACTGCTGACGGAGAACGATCTGGCCACCGTCGCGGATCTGGCCACCCGGCATGACATCACGGTGCTATCGGATGAAATTTACTCCTGCATCATCTACGAAGGAGAGCATCGCAGCATCACCTCGATTCCGGGGATGATGGACCGCACCGTCATCCTGGACGGATTCTCCAAGACCTTTGCCATGACCGGGTGGAGGCTCGGATACGGCATCATGAGGCCGGAACTGCAGGCACACATCTCAAAGCTGGTGACCAACAGCGTTTCCTGCACGGCGCCTTTTGCCCAGCGGGCGGGGTTGGAGGCATTGGCCAACGCCGAGAGCGCCACGGCGTCGATGGTGGGGGAGTTTCGCAAGCGCAGGGATTTTCTGGTCGATGCGCTGAATCGAATACCGGGAATGAGCTGCCTGAATCCGCCTGGAGCCTTCTACGTTTTCCCCAACGTTCGCTCCTTCGGAAAAAGCAGCGACGAAATTGCCGACTATCTGTTGCAGGAAGCCGGTGTGGCCTTGCTCTCGGGAACAGCCTTCGGGGCCTTTGGAGAGGGCTACCTCAGACTCTCCTACGCAACCTCCATGGAAAACCTGGCCGAGGGCAGCCAACGGATAGCGGACGGTCTGGCCCGGCTTTGAGTTTGGTCAGGGAACCCCGTAAATGAAGTATGCGTCCCCGGAGGACCGGCTGTCCTGGAATCCGTCGGTAACGACGGCAAAGGTCACGAACGGGTTGGATCCGGAAATTCGGGAGACGCGAACATAGCCCTGGTCGGTTTCCGGAACGTTCTGCTCGAGAATCGACTCCAACCGGATCGACTTCCGGGCCTCCAGCTCCACCTCCTCGATCGTATGGGCCAGCATACCCGTTTCTCCGTCGTAGA
This sequence comes from Acidobacteriota bacterium, assembly GCA_026706225.1. Next base: position 2,499 of record JAPOZE010000332.1, on the reverse strand, counting down.
TCTCGACGCTGAAGAGGCTGGTCTCGTCGCTCAACTCTCCCGTATTGACAATTCCCAGATCGGTTTGCTTTTCCTCATCCTGGCGCAGTCCGTACACCCAGGCCGGGGAATGGTGGGAGTCTCCATAAGGTACGGCCGCGTGGACATATCCGTTGCGGCGGCCGTCCATGCGAGTTGAATTCCTTGCACTCACGTAATAGCCGCTATCTTCGCCGGCTCCATCGACGGTGACAAAGATGGAGCCGGAGAAATCCTCACCGGCAGCACCCAACCCCGGGAAGAAGGATCCCGGAAGGCTCCCCTGTTGCCGCAGCCAGCTTACGAATTCCGGCACAATGATCTGCTCGCCTGGCCTCACCGAGACGAATCGGGCTCCCTGCGGGTTTTGAATTCCATCGGAGAGAACCGAAAACCCCACCACCTTCCAGGACTCCGACCAGTTGGTCACTACCAGCTCACTGCTGAACCGGCCGGATTTTTCCACGGAGAGCAATGTCTGTCCCTTTCTGCCGACAGTCGCTTTTTCCGGTACAGGCGCTATAAAGGAACCATCGGAACCTCCCTGGTCGGTGAGGAGGGCATAGGCGTAGTAGGGCGCTTGCCCTTCAACCCTCTCGACGCGCACATAGCCGTTTTCCAGCGACAGGCCGTTGGACCGGAGAATATCTTCGATTTCACCGAATGCACCCGGCTCCAGTGTCTGATCTTCGAGAACCAGGGAATCCGGCTCCAGCGTCTGATCTTCAGGAACCAGGGGATCCGACGGCTGAGGATCGCCGGAGACGATGGTCAGCCTCAAGGTGATGTCGCCGCTCTCCTGTGACCCCAGGTTGTGAACCACCAGGCTGCTGCGATCGGCGTCGTCGTGGCGGAGCCCGCAGAGATACACCGGCTGCTGAAATCCGGTGGACACACCTGGATAGCCCCAACCGCTTCGGGCCCCGCCAACCGTCCTGGTTGTCCGCACGGTCACCGTCCCTTCCGATTCGGAGTTCAGCCCGGAGAAACGAACCGACAGACTTCCTCCCCGGCTTCCTGAATCCGGAATGGGAACCCCCAGTTCTCTCAGGTAATCGATGGCATCGGGCGCGATGCGCTGCCGTCCCGCCGGCAAGTCGTCGGTGGCGGTGCCGCTCCCACCCCCGATGGCTGCCGTGTAGGTGAACTCCAGCGTGGCCGGCTGGGTCCCCCGATTGCTGAGGGTCAGTTCCGAACTGACCGCGGCGCCATCGGATTCGGTGGTTGCGAGCACAAGGGGCACGAAGACTTCGGCATCGCCAAGAAGCCTCGCCACAAAGGCTCCATTTCCTTCCGGAGCCTGGTAGGCCCCGGTGGTCACGGCGAAGTCGGAGCCCGCCTGTCCCGTGATGTAAGCGCTTCCCCGAGGGCTGACCCAAAGACCGCTGCCGCCCTCGACGCTATCGCCGCTTCCCGCCCTGACCGAGTAGACAAGCTCCTCCCCCTGGGGGTCCAGCTTGCTTACGAAAATCTGTCCCTCGGAAGACCCCAGGCCCTCGGTTTCCGGGAAGTCGGAAGAAAGCGATACACCCGTCACGTAGGCATTCCCCTGCAGGTCCACACCCACGCCATTGGCGTAATCGATGGAACTGCCGCCCAGGTAGGTGGAGTAGACCAGTGCGGTCCCCTCCCGGTTCAGCTTGGAGACGAAGGCATCCAGGCAGAGCGAGCTGCCGCAGATGCCGGCTCCGGGCGCCGTTTCGGAGTAAGCGCCGGACGTGGTGGGAAAATCCTGATAGGCCGTGTACCCGGTCACATAGGCGTGATTCCGCCCGTCGACAGCGATCCCCGTGATCCCCTCCAGTTCCTGGGGGGACGCGTCGAAGGGGACGGAGGTCCCGCCGAGGCGAAAGCTGTAAAGAACCTCCGCTCCCTCGGGATCCAGCTTGGTCACATGGGACTCGTTTCCGTTTCTGCCGGAGAGATAGGCATTGTTTTGGGAATCCAGGGCCACGCCCGCGCCCCCCACGCCTTGGACCGAATAGAGCAGTGAGGTCCCCTCCGGGTGGACCTTGGCCACAAACCCGCCCTCGGCTCCATCGCCGGTTACGTAGGCGGATCCGTGAGCGTCTACGGCAATCCCGTTGCCGCCCAGTCCACCCTCGTTGCCGCCCAGATAGGTCGAGTAGAGCAGAGCCGTCCCGGCCGCATTCACCTTGGTGACAAAGGTGCTGTTGCAGAACTGGTCCGCAAGGTCCGATCCGCACTGCTCGCTCGAGAGGGCCGCTTGCCAGGCATCGGATGAAACGGGGAAATCGGAAGAACTGGTGGTGCCGGTGATATAGGCATTGCCGTGAGCATCCACGGCAACTCCGTACCCGTAATCGAACCCGGAACCGCCCAGAAAGGTGGAATAGATCAATTCCGTACCCTCGGCGTTCAGCTTGGCCAAGAGAACGTCGGGACAGCGAACCAGGTTGGGCCCATCGTAGCATTCTCCTTCGCTGTGCAGGCTTTGCAAGGCTCCGGAGGAGGTGAGAA
>JAPOZE010000234.1 GCA_026706225.1 Acidobacteriota bacterium | reverse complement strand
TGACCGCGGCCAGTTCTCCCGCAAAGCCGCCGGTCCGAGTGTCCTCGTGCAACAGAATCACTTTTCCGGTCTTCTTGACCGACTCGAGAACCGTTGCCTTGTCCAGAGGCACCAGGGTGCGCAGATCCACCACCTCCAACTCGACGCCATCTCCGGCCAGGACTCCGGCGGCTTCCAAGGCATTGTGAACCATGGCTCCGTAGGTGATCACTGAAATATCCCCGCCCTTCCTCTTGACCTCTGCCTTGCCAATGGGGACCAGGAACTCTTCGCTCGGGATTTCCTCCTTGACGCGTCGATAGAGGTACTTGTGTTCGAAAAAAAGAACGGGATCTTCATCACGAACGGCTGACTTGATCAATCCCTTGGCGTCATAGGCGGTAGAGGGAGCCACCACCTTCAATCCCGGCGTGTGCACGAAATACATCTCCGGATTTTGAGAGTGGAAGGGGCCCCCGTGAATGCCACCACCGGACGGCCCCCGGATCACCAAAGGGACTCCGGCTCCCCACCGGTAGCGGCACTTGGCGGCGAAATTGGTGATCTGGTCAAACGCACAGGAGATGAAGTCGGCGAACTGCATTTCAGCCACCGGCCGCATCCCCATCAGCGCGGCGCCAATGGCTGCCCCCACGATGGCCGATTCGCATAGAGGCGTGTCCATGACACGCTCTTCCCCAAATTGATCCAGAAAGCCGGCCGTCACCTTGAAGGCGCCGCCATAGACGCCGACATCCTCGCCCAGCACGAAGACGTCTTCGTCTCGAGTCATTTCCTCCCAAAGCCCCTGCCGAATGGCTTCGACGTAGGTTGTGGTTGCCACGGATTACCTCCAGCGATCGGGAGAAAAGAACGAAGCCGCAAAAGCCAGTGGAGCCTCGACCGACTGATCGGCGTACACTCCCTCCAGCGTCTCCTTGGGGTCCGGGAGCGGATCGCTCTCAGCCAGGCTCACGGCCCGGTCCACTTCCTGGGTAATTCGAGTGGCCATTGCCCGCACCTCGCCTTCGCTCATCACCTTGTCCCGAATAAGGCGGGTCTCCCACCGCAGAATGGGGTCCTTCCTGCTCCACTCTTCGAACAGTTCCTTGGGCACGTACCTGGCGCCACCGTGGGCGGAGTGACCCGTCATGCGAAAGGTCTTGCATTCGATCAGGCTGGGGCCGCCACCGTTGCGGGCCAACTCCACGGCCTCCCGGGTCGCCTCGTGGACGGCCAGCACATCGTTCCCGTCCACCGTGACCCCCGGCATGGCGTAGCCTTGGGCTCGAAGCGAGATGTCCCGTATGGGCATTTGCTTTTCCAGGGGCGTGGAGTAGGCGTACTGGTTGTTGTTGCACAGAAAGATTACCGGCACCTTCTGCACCGCCGCCAGGTTCAGTCCCTCGTGCCAGTCGCCCCGGCTGGTGGCGCCGTCCCCGAAGTAGCAGAGCACCACGTTCCGCTGCCGCCGCATCTTGTAGGCCAGGGCGATGCCGGCGGCCACCGGAATGGTGTCGGCCAGCATACTGACGAAGGCCACGATCTTGTGACGCATGTCGCCCATGTGCATGTTGGCTTCCTTGCCCCGGGTCACCCCCGTCTTTTTCCCCATGTACTGGGCCAGCACTTCACGCGCGGACAGGCCGCGAATCAGAAAAGCCCCCATGTCCCGGTGGGATGGACAGATGCAATCGTTCTGCTCCAACTGGATGGAGGAGCCAACGGAAATCGCTTCCTGGCCCCGTCCCACGTAGACGCCTCCGACAATCTTGCCTTGACGGTAGAGCTTTCGCTCTATCCGGGTCTCGATCTCACGGGACAGCTTCATGTAGTAGAGCATGTCCCGGCACACCTTCTTGTCAGGCAGCATAGATCTTGCTCTCCCTGTTCGACCCCTCATCCTGAACCGTTGGGCGGCCTCACTGCCGGTGCGGCGGTTCCGCCTCCGCCGGCCAGGATTCAACCAGGGTCTCCTCCCTGCCGGCGGCTCGAAGGGATCGTCCGAACGTCCGCGCGAAATGGCCAATGAGACAGGAGCGCACTTCCGACAACTCCAGTGACCGGCCCAGTTGAGCCGCCATGGAGGTTACGCCGCGTCCAACCAGGCCACAGGGGACTATCAAGTCGAAATAACGAAGGTCGGTGTTCACATTCAAGGCCAACCCGTGGGAGGTCACCCAGTTGCTGGTTCGGACCCCGATCGCCCCTATCTTGCGGCCCTCAACCCAAACACCGGTAGCACCCGGCAGAGTCTCGGAAGGAATCCCGAAGTCCAAGAGCATCTCCACCAGGCAGCGCTCCAGCGTGCGCAGGTATCGGTGAATGTCCCTGTGCCAGGCTTTCAAATCCAGTACGGGGTAGACCACCAGTTGTCCGGGACCGTGGTAGGTTATATCTCCGCCGCGACCGGCAGGGTAAACTCGCACGCCCCGCCGGCGAAGCTCCTCCGGGCCGGCCAGCAGATGTTCTCGCTTCCCTCCCCTTCCCAGAGTGATAATCGGGGGATAGTCGACAAACAGCAAACAGTCAGGAAGGAAACCGCATTTTCGCCGCGCAACAATCCGTTCCTGGACCCTCAGGCTTTCTTCATAGTCGCGGAACCCCAGATCAAGCCCCAGGCAGACAGGCTCAGAGTCCTTTGGCGCCCCCTCCCGGCGAGACACTTGCGGGGCCGCCGGTCGAGCTGTCACCGCCAAACCGGCACTGAATTCCGGAGAGGGAGCCACACTATCGCCGGCCAATTCCATTCCGATCCCGTAAGCAAGAGTTCAAATGAGAGTTGCCGAACTCCCTTCCCAGGCCCGATGGCGACAGGAGGGTCCGGTCGAATCAGGCCGACACGTTGCCACACGGCGCGCAGAACCTGCCAGCGCGGATCTAGTACTATATAACAATTGAATTCACTAGACCAGACCGCAGCCGGGCCACAGCCGCACACTGGACTAGAGCGGCAGTTCCGTCCCCAGGCCCAGCTTCCTGGCCTCCCGGTACACGATGATCGCCGTGGCCACGTCATCCAGGGCGATCCCCAGGTTGATGCAGAAGGTTCGCTCGTCCTCCCTTTGCCGACCGGGCTTAGTGCCGGCCAGAATCTCTCCCAGGTCGGCATAGGCTTGGGGTGTCTGGCTGAAATACCCCTGGCCGCGGTAGTACTCCAATTGTTGGGTGTCGTCGGTCGCCAGTTTGTCGGCCTCGGCCAAGGCACCGCCTTGCCAATAGGAATCGAAGTCGACGGCACTGGCAAAGGCGCCCCGTCGCAGCCACCCGGGTTCGATCACGGGATTGGGATTCTGGAGTATGGGACCGCTGGTCACCACCAGATCGGCCCCCACACATTCCCTGGGCGTGCGGACCGCTTCGATGTCCAACTGCAACCGCTGCCCCATCTCCCTGGCGAAGCGCCGAGCAATCTCAGGATGGATATCGTAGGCCCTGACCCGGCGCAGATCGAAAACTGCCGCCAGAGCTTCCAGATTGCTGCGCCCTTGGACGCCACAGGCGATGATTCCCGCGGTGACGCTGTCGGGTCTGGCCAACCGCTTGGCGGCAACCGCGGTCGCGGCGCCCGTTCTCTGGGCGGTAATCCAGGTAGCATCCATTAATGAAACGGGAATTCCCGTATCGGGGTCATTGAGAATCAGGAGCCCCGTAATGTACGGCAGGCCTTTGGCCTGGAGTCCAGGATACGCCGAAATCCACTTGATTCCGGCTGCCGACAGACTGGGAATGTAAGCGGGCATGGCATGAATGAACGCATCCTTTCGGGGATGAATTCCCGGTTTGGGAGGCATTTCGACTTTTCCCTGCCCCTTCTCGACAAACATGGCCTCCAAGGCAGCGATGATATCGGGCATGGGCAGGTCGACGGCTTCGACATCGGCACGGGAAAGATAGAGCATGGCAGATTCCTCGGGAATTCGGACTCCCTCAAGCAGGGCTTCAGATCGTCTTCAGATCGTCTTGAAGCCACGAATGGCGGCTAGGTAAACTATCATGGCCGACTGCACGGCGTCTAATGTCCCCTCCCACCCGCAGATGGCATGCTGACCGAACCGATTCGCGATGACCGAGCCTGGACCCGCCAGACCGTTGGAGAAGAATTCTCCTGGACGGCGCAGCTTCCACCGGGTTGGCTGGACTCTGCCGGCCGAATGGCCTCCGGTCTCGAGAAAAATCCCGGCCAACCAATCGCTACCCTTCCAATCCCACCATGGGATGCTCGCGGAGACTGGCAATCCCTGCGAGCCATCCTCGACCGAGGCCGAGGGTTTGTGGTGCTGGATCGCATTCCCGTGGATCAGTGTTCTCCGAGCCAGGTCCAGGCGCTGTTCTGGATGCTGGGCCACGGATTCGGAGTCCCGATGACCCAGGACGTTGCCGGAACGCTTCTATTCGATGTGAAAGACAAGGGATACGACGTCACCCGGGGTGCACGTTTTTCCGGAACGACCGCGGAGAGCAGCTTTCACACGGACAACGCCTTCGGCCAGGTGGTTCCCGACCTGGTCGCCCTACTTTGCCTGCGACCGGCGGTCAACGGGGGCGAGTCCCAGTTGATCAGCGCCGTCACCCTGCACAACCGCCTTCTCGGCCGGCATGCCGACCTATTGCCCTGCCTTTATCAGCCCTTCTGGTTTGATCGCAGGGGAGAATTCCTCCCGGGTGAATCGTCGATCTCCCAGAACCCCATTTTCTCTTGGGGATGCGGAGAGCTAACCGTTCGCTATCTGCACTACTATATTGAAGTCGGTCACCAAAAGGCCGGTCGCCCCCTCACTCGGCGCCAACTCCGGGCCCTGGAGGTTCTGGGGAAGCTCTTGCGACTCCCCGAGCTCCGTGTCGAGTTTCGGCTGCGACCGGGCCAAGTTCTTCTGACAAACAACCACTGGATTCTCCACAACCGCACGGCGTTCGAGGATTCGGCCTCCCCTCAAGAACGCAGGCACTACGTCCGGCTGTGGCTCTCAAGAAGCAGGCAGCCTGACCCTGCCCGCTAAGGGTTCACTTCTCAAGACTTCCATACAGCGCTTTCCCGAAGAGTGGCATCTAAGCGCCGAAAACGGGTCACTGTCTCCCCTCGCCAATCCGGCAATCTGGTATGCTAGACCGCATGCGTGACAATCGTATCTGCTCAGGTCCGGCTCGCCCGGCCAAGGTGTTTCTGCTGGTTTTTCTTGCCAGTTGCTGGCTGGTTCCGGCCCTTTGGACCTTCCAAGCCAACCAGCCCCTCTCCTGGAACGAACTCGAACACCTGATTCAGCAATTGCAGCAGGGCCAGCTCTCCGAGGATCGGATCCTCTACCTCATCGGGGAACGCAAGGTGGGCTTCCGTGTCGACAAGTCGGCCAGGAAGTCCTTGAAACGGCTGGGAGCCACCCGACGGATTCTGAAGGCCGTAGTCCGCCACGCCCAGGCTTCCCCGCCGGAACGCAGGACCGGCGACGATGAAAGCCCGCCCGGGCAAGCTCCCGTTAAACCGAAGCACGGCCAGGACGCGGCAGGCGGGGCCGATGACCTCTACACGCTCTCGGTGGACGTGGACCTGGTCGATGTCAACGTGGTGGTGACCGACGCCAACGGAAGATACCTGACCTACCTGACAAAAGAAAACTTCCGGATCTACGAGGACAGGGTCGAGCAACAAATCACCCATTTCTCCCCGGTGGACGCCCCCTTCGCCGTGGGACTGCTCCTGGACACCAGCAACAGCACCATTAACAAGCTGGCGCAGATCCAGGACGAAGCCATTCTCTTCATCGATCAGATTCATGCCGACGACGAGGTTCTGGTCATCTCTTTCGACGATGAAGTGCACCTGGATAGTGACTTTACCCACAGCAAGCGAGCTACCGAACAGGCCATCAGACGAACCCGTAGCGGGGGATCCACCCAGCTCTACGAGGCCGTCTACCTGGCCCTGCAGCAGAAGCTCCGCCCCAGGCCGGAACGAAAGGCCATGGTGCTCTTCACCGATGGCGTCGACACCGCCAGCCCCACTTCTACCCGGAGTGAAACCATCGAGCTGGCCAAAGAGGCCGATACGCTCATCTACCCGATCTTTTTCGACACCCGCTACGATCGGGGGCCCATGTCCCGCAACCGGAGACCGCCTTTGAGGAGGGGAGGTGGCACCATAGGTATTCCGACCAGCGGGGGTCAGGTCGGGCTGCCGACCGGTGGAGGGTCTGTCGGATTGCCCACTGGTGGGGGAACCATCGGATTGCCCGTGCCTTCTCGCCGCCCGACTTCTCGCCGCCCCACTACTCGCCGCCCGACTTCTCCCCCCCTGCCTCCACCAGGCCGCGGTCCCCGATTCCCCACCGGTGTCGGCCTCGGCCGAAGTGACGCCGAATATGACCAGGGCCGCGAGTATCTGCAACAGTTGGCAGAGGTCACGGGGGGCACCCTTTATGTCTCCGAGGGCCTCCGCAACCTGGGCGATGCTTTCCAAGAAATTGCCGCCGAGCTGAGCAGCCAATACAGCCTGGCCTACAGTCCCACCAACAAGACAAGAGACGGCACGTTTCGCCGGATCAAGATCGAGACCAACATCCCCAATGTCATCGTCAGAGCCAAGCGCGGCTACTACAGCCAACCCCGCTAGCAAGTTTGACCTTTTTCAGCCTGTCAATCCACAATGGCGGCGAAGGATTTTTCATGACAACGCTGAAACGGGTCACCAGGGAATGCTTGGGGCTGCGGCTGACAGCAGGTGTCGGAGCCGTGCTCCTGTGCCTCGTGGAACCGACGATGGGGCAGGTGGTCGTGAGCGGGACGGTCACCGATCAAGGCTTGAACCCCATCCGGGAGGTCAGCCTCCTCATTGAGAACAGCGGCGGTCCAGGTGTAGAGGTAACCACCCGTTCCAATGAACAGGGGACCTTCAGCTTCAACCTGGATCGAGCCGGAAGATATCTCCTCCAGGCGAGCCATGGGGACTTCTACCCGATCGAGGACAAGACCCTCGACTTGATCACCGGGGTGAACCTGGTCAACATCGAGCTCATCTCCCTGGAGGAGTCTCGAATCACGGTCGATGTCTACCCGGATGACCATCTGTCGGTAGAGCAGGTCGCCATGTCGCAGGCCCTGGAGGAAAGGGAAATCGACTCCATCCCCGTAACCCGCTCAACCAAGCTTCGAATTCAAGGGGCCGCGGCGGTCTTGCCGGGCGTTTTGAGGGATCCGAAGGGTGACTTGCATTTTCATGGAAGCTCGGTGCAGGAGATGAACTGGTCCCTGGATGGATTCAATCTGTCCGATCCGGCCTCGGGAAAGCTGGAGATGGGGCTGGGTGCGGAATCGGTCAAATCCCTGGATCTGTTCTCCGGGCGCTATTCGGCCGAGTTCGGCAAGGGGACGGGCGGCACCATGGTCCTCAATTCCCGGATGGGAGACGACCAGTTCAAGCAGCGGTTCACCAACTTCGTTCCCGGAATCGAATTTACCCGGGGGCTCCGATTCCGCGACTGGAGACCCCGCCACAATTTCTCCGGCCCCATCCTCAAGAATCGCGCCTGGTTCTTCAACAGCCTGGATCTCCTCTATGAGGAAAACATCATCCCCGAGCTGCCGGTCGGCCGGGACCGTCACGTATCCTGGGCCGTCAACAACAGCTTGCGAGTTCAAGCCAAGCTCACGCCCCAGCACACGTTGAGCTCCGGGTTCGTCGTGGACTATCTCAACGCACCCAAATCGGGCCTGTCTCCCCTGAATCCGCTGGAGACCACTCTGGACAGGCGGGCGCGCAGGTATTTCTTCAATCTCAAGGACCAATGGGTACTATCCTCCGAAAGTATCCTGGAATTCGGCTATGCGGCCTACCGCTCGATCAATCGCCAAGTCCCTCAAGGAAGCCGGACCTACCGGATCACGTCCTTCGAAAGAGGCGGAAACTTTCCCGTCGACACCTTGCACAACAGCAGCCGCGACCAGTGGCGGGCCGATCTGTTCAGTCCCCCCTGGGACTGGCTCGGACAGCACCAGACCAAGGTGGGGGCCAATCTCGACTATTCCCGATATTTCCAGGACATCCGACGATCCGCCATCGAATATTTCCGCCTGGACGGAACCCGGTCAAGCAGGCTGTCGTTCGGCGGCAGTGGTAAGTTCAGTGAATGGAATCTGGAAACTGCTGCCTACCTGCAGGACCGGTGGGCCATCCAGCCGCGGCTGGTGGCGGAGTTGGGGCTGCGCTGGGATTGGGATCGGGTTGTGTCCCGCGGCGTGGTTACCCCAAGATTCAGCCTGGCTTTCATGCCAGTCGGACTTGACAGCACCAAGTTCTCGGCCGGCTTTGGATGGATTCCGGCCACCACCTACTTCCGGGTCTTCACCCGCCATCGAGATCAATTTTCCATCTTTACCGACTTCGCCCCGGACGGAATCACGCCGCTGCAACCTCTCAACGTCAGGTTCTTCACTCTGGACCGATCCCTGCTCACCATCCCCAGGACACAGAACCTGAGCGCCGGCTGGCAGCAGAAGCTGCCGTACGGAACCGATCTCAACCTCAATTACCTGCGTAAGAGAATGCGGAACGGATATGCGCAGGTCCCCATCTCAATCAGGACGATCCAGGACGATCGCCTCCCTCCCGGGAGTCGCACCATCCACTATCAACTGCAGAACTTCAGGGAAAACACCTACGATTCGATCGAGATCTCCCTGAGCAGACTGTTCCGGGCGCACCACCGCTGGTTCCTGAGCTACACCTATTCGCGAGCCCGCTCCAATGCCGCTCTGGACCTGGATACTGACGACCCTGTCCTGTTTTCCGATATCTCGGGCCGACCGTCCTGGGATGTGCCCCATCGACTGGTGTCCTGGGCATCCTTCCCCATCGGGGAAAAGACTTCGGTGGCTCTTTTTGCCGAATGGCGTGACGGATTTCCTTTCAGCATCCATGACGACAACGGCAAACAGGTGGGCCGAATCAACAGTTGGAGAATTCCCCGGCACTTCAACTTGAACATCCACGTCCAGAGAACATTGACTTTCCTCGGACATCGGTGGTCGCTGCGCCCCGGGGTGGACAACCTGACCAATCGACCCAACTACAACTTGGTCAACAACAACATCGATTCTCCCCAGTTTCACAATCTCTTCGGACGATCCCCCAGAAAGCTGGTCATTCGATTGCGCTGGTTGGGAAAGTCAGAGGACTGAGCCGGACCCAAGGGGCACTCGCCGACAGACGGCAGCACCGTTGAGGACAGGTGTTTCCCGTCCGCCGGAAGTCAGGCCGGGATCATTCTCTGTCGGGGAGGCCTGGCCCGAGTTTCTACTTGTAATCTTCCAGCCAATCGTTCACACTCGGGCCATGTCGAAGAGAGATTGAGGCATGCCATGAGCTTGAGAATACTCTGCTCCATGACCTTGCTCATCTCCCTGCATCATTTCCACCCTGTCCCCATTCGGGGACAATCCTCAGTCGCCACCGAAGCTTACGATCAAGGCCAGTACGGTACGGCCTATCAGCTTGCCCGGTCGCTGGCCGAAGAGGGGGATGTCGAGGCTCAAGTCCTGCTGGGCAGGATGTTTGCCTGGGGTCGCGGGGTCCCTCGAGATCAGGCTGAGGCCGTGAAGTGGTTTCGGAAAGCGGCCGAGCAGGGACACGGCCTGGCCCAATCCATTCTGGGCTTGCGGTACGCTTACGGCCGCGGCGTTCCTCAGGATGATTCCCGGGCCATCGAGTGGTTTCGCCGGGGGACCAGGCGAGGCAACGCCGTCGCTCAGCACAACCTGGGAGTCATGTACGAGAACGGAAAGGGGATCGAGAAAGACGACCAGCAGGCAGCTTACTGGTATCGGCTGGCCGCCGAACAGGGTGTCCCCCACGCACAATCCAACCTGGGCAGGATGTACAGCGAAGGCCGAGGCGTCGCACAGGACAAACTGGAGGCCGTCAAGTGGTTCCAGAAAGCAGCGGAGCGGGGACTACCCCAGGCCATGCACAACCTGGGCGTGGCCTACCTCAAAGGGGAAGGTCTCTCTCAGGACGACCTGAAGGCCTATGCCTGGGTCCATTTGGCAGCCCAGTTCAGCAGCCGGGGCCGGCGCACCCGCGAAGTCCACCAGCAGTCAACGGAGCTGAAAGGCAGATTGGGGCAACGGATGACCGCCGAGGAAATCAAGAAGGCCGAGGGTCTTTCAAACAAGTGGCGAAAGAAAATGTCCCGCAGATAAGTTCCGTGTCCGTAGTGTCCAAAACTATTGACGTTTTCCCAACCCGGCGCTATCCAGGATTCCGACACCAGCCGCCTTCATTTCATCCACCGCTCGTTCCACATCCCCCGGATTGAGATCGACGCCCCGGCAACAATCCCGGACCACGTGGGTCACAAACCCCAGGGTCTGCGCGTCCAGCGCAGTGAACTTGACACAGTAGTCGGTGGCCAGCCCCGCCACGAATACCCTGCTCACACCCTTGTGTTTGAGGTAGTCCCCGAGACCGGTGGCCCTGCGATGCCCGTTGTCGTAAAAGCCGCTGTAGCTGTCAATGTTGGCATCGGTGCCTTTAACCACGACCTTGGCCCAGCGATCTCGGTTCAGACCCGGTGCGAAGTCAGCCCCCGGCGTATGTTGCACACAATGGACCGGCCACAGCGTCTGCCCGAGCCCCCCCAACTCGATGGAGTCTCCTACACGCTTTCCGGGATGGTTGGCGGCAAAGCTCCCGTGATCGCGAGGATGCCAGTCCCGGGTTGCGACGATCAACTCGAATCTTGTCTGCAGCCGGTTCACGCGGGGTATCACTTCATCTCCGCCGGGAACCGCCAGTGCTCCCCCGGGAACGAAATCATTTTGAACGTCGACCACTATCAAGGCTTCCATGCCGATTGCTCTCCAGGATCATCCTTTCTCTCAGATGGTGAAGCCTCGACTCGAGACCCACCGGATACTGCCCGGGGCGGGTCAGGCGCTTCAGGGCAGGGTCCAATCGGGCCAACTGCTCTTGTGCCCTTTGGCGACAGCAATCCACCGACTCCGCCTCACAGACCTGCTTCCCATTGCGCCAGACCGGAATCAAGAGATCCTCGCCGGCCTCCCACGCAGGAAACCGCCGCTCTCGACGCACCCGGCTGGAATCCAGCAACACCTGCCTGCTGCCGACTCCGAAGCGCAGGTCATAGATTAAATCTCCCACATCCCTCCCGGCTTTTCGGAACCGGCGGACTTGAAGGATGCCCGGAATCGACACCTTTACCGACTGTTCAGACAGTTTCAGCTTGTAGTCCCAGTCTCCCGAGGAACCGCGAACGGCCGCCAGCTTGTAGACTCCGCCCATCGCCGGCTGACCATCGGCCGTCACCATCCTGGTTCCCACCCCCCAGACTCCAACGCTCGCCCCCTGCTTCTTGAGGGAGGCGATGAGGTGTTCGTCAAGATCGTTGCTGGCAATGATGACCGCGTCGGCAAACCCCGCCTCGTCCAGGATATCGCGGGCATCCCGGCTGAGCCGGTCCAGGTTTCCCGAATCGAGCCGGATTCCCACCATCTCATGGCCCGATTGCCGCAGCTGCTTCCCCACCCGGGCAGCGTTGCGAACCCCCTCCAGAGTGTCATAGGTATCCACCAGGAAAACGCAATTGTTGGGGAGCGCCCTGGCGTAGGCCTCGAAGGACTCAAGCTCGTTGCCAAAGGCCATGACCCAACTGTGGGCATGAGTTCCCCGGACCGGAATTCCAAAGCGCTTCCCGGCCAGAAGGTTGGAGGTGCCGGCGCAGCCGCCGATATAGGCAGCCCGGCTGGCAGTGAGACCGCCGTCGCTTCCCTGCGCCCGCCGCAGACCGAATTCCAGCACGGGATCTCCAGCGGCCGCCAAACACACCCGGGCCGCCTTGGTGGCAATCAGCGACTGAAAGTTGAGGATATTCAGCAGGGTTGTTTCCAGGAGCTGGCATTGAATGATCGGCCCGCGCACCCGCAGCACGGGCTCGTGAGGGAAGACCAGCGTCCCTTCGGGGAAACCGTCCACCTCGCAGGTCAGCTTCAGCCCTCCCAGATATCTCAAGAAGTCGGATTGAAATATCGGCCGGCCATCGTTGCCGGTCAAGCTCCCCAGGTAGTCGATATCCTCGGCATTGAAAGCGTATCGGTCCAGGGTCTCAATGACGCTGGCCAGCCCACAGGCAATGGAAAAAGCACCCCCAAAGGGATTGTTTCGGAAGGTGAGGTTGAAGACGGCTTCCTTCTCCTCCCACCCGGTCTTCCAATAGCCAGAGGCCATGGTCAACTGGTAGAGATCGGTCAGCAGGGGGTGATGAGCGCGATCATGTGCCTGATCGGTACCCAAGATAACCCATCTCCTATTGGGGAAGGCGGGCGAAGCAATAGAGCGTCCGCTGGGTGCGAACGTAGAGTCGACTGTCGGCAATGGCCGGAGTGGCGTAACACTCTTCCGCGAGGTCGTTGAGAGCCAGTACCTCCCATTGGCCTCCCGCCTTCAAGACCGGGGCCTTCCCGTTCTGGCTGATCAGGTACACCTTGTCGTCCGCACCCACGGGAGAAGAATAGTAGCGGTCGGTGGCCCCGTTCAGGCGGGCCTGCTTGAGCACTTCCCCGCTTTCGGGATCCAGGGTGGTGACGATGCCACCATCCTTGACCAGGTAGAGAACCGATTGGTAAAGGAGCGGAGAAGAGACGTTCGGCAGGGATCTTCGATATCGCCAAAGAATATTGCTGGCGGTCAGGTCTCCGCGTCCTCCATGCCGTATGGCCATCATGTTGTTCTGGGCCTCCAGGCGGGCTCGATAGAATTCCCAATCCAGCCGGCTCAGGAATCGATCCTTGTCCAGATCCACGTTTCGCCAGGTCCTGGCCGGCTTGAATCCTTCGATCTCCTCCAAGGACAACCGTCCGTCCCCATCCCGGTCCCGTTCCGCCAAGACCTGGGCATGGGAGGGAAGCTCGACGCGAACGGCGCTGTTGCCTCCGGATTCCCAGGCATTGAGGTAGATCCTGTCGCCGTCGATCAGCGGCACCGACTTGAGCTGCCAGGCCATGCCCCGCAGCCACCAGAGCTTCTCTCCTCGATCCAGCGAGTAGGCGATCAACTGGTAGGACCCCGGCACGATCAGCTCCGCGGGCCCACCCTTGGGCCGAAATACCGCCGGGGTCGAGTAGCCCCGGGTCACCTCGGGCCTTTCCGTCCTCCAAAGCACCCGCCCGCTTTCCTGATCCACGGCAATCATGTAGGAGCCGCTGTCCTGGTCGCAGACCATGACGACCATTCCGTCTGCCAGGATCGGCGATGCCCCGTGCCCATTGACGTTGTTCAACGGTCCGACCGGCAATCGCCATCGCTCGCGACCGTCCAGCTCGTAGGCAACCAGGCCGAAATCCCCAAAAAACACGACCAGGACGTCTCCATCGGTTACGGGAGTTGGAGAAGCGGCCGAGTTGATCTTGTGGTACCTCTGATCCCGTTCCCTGGCCAGGGAACGCTGCCAGAGGATCCGGCCTGTATCGCGATCGAGACCATAGGTGACCAGCGAATCCTCCGAGGCCCCGGTCAGAAACAAACGATCGCCGGCGATCACCGGAGAAGACTCTCCAGGCAGCAGACCGGTCTTCCAGAGGACGCTCTCTTCCGGCCCAAAGCGGACCGGGAGGTTTCGATCGTCGGAGACACCCATACCGCCAGGGCCCCGGAATCTCGGCCACACCGGGGCCTCGGCCGCTTCCTCGGCCCCAATCCATGCCGGCAGGAAACCGACAGCCAGTCCGGCTACCAGGACTGCCAGGACATGAATCTCAAACACACGGGTCAGGAGATCAGGAGAGAGTTGGGTAACTCGTTTTCTTGGCATGGAATCGGGGTCTCCTCGAAAGCGCAAACGGCCGGTCAAGCGACCTGACTGAAACAAACGAAAAAAAGAGTGATCCACGAAGTTAGTGGTGCTTCTCAATGGCCAAGAGATGGTGAAGGCCGATGAGCGTCTTGGCGTCGACGATCTTGCCCTGACGGATCAGTGTCTCCAGTTGCACGGGAGAATAGCGATGGACGGAGAGTTCCTCATCCTCATCTCCGGCCCTTTGCCCGGGTTCCAGGTCTCTGGCCAGAAAAAGGTGGAGAAGCTCGTTGCAAAATCCCGGCGTCGTGTAGAATGCCGCCAGCTTCTCCAACCTGC
>JAPOZE010000165.1 GCA_026706225.1 Acidobacteriota bacterium | reverse complement strand
GCCAGGGACACTTCTGCTCGGCCTGCTATACCGGAGACTATCCGGTGCCTTTCCCCCAGATGCCCGCGGTCGAGACTGCCTGAACCCATGAGTGCCAAGACCGTCTTTGCCTACCGGGACGCCGGCGTGGATATCGACCGGGCCGATGCCGCCAAGAAGCGCATCAAGGCGCTGGCCCGCCGGACCTTCACGCCGGAGGTCGCCAGCGAGATCGGCACCTTCGGCGGGCTCTTTCGCCTGAAGAGGGAGCGGACGGCTCAGCCCATTCTGGTGTCCAGCGTCGACGGCGTCGGGACCAAGCTCAAGATTGCCTTCGCCACCGGCGTCCATCACACCGTGGGCAGGGACCTGGTGGCCCACTGTGTCAATGACATCCTGGTTCAGGGAGCCACGCCCCTTTTCTTCATGGATTACATCGCGACCCATCGGATGGAGCCGGAAGTCATCGCCAGGGTCGTGGAGGGGATCGCCGCCGGTTGCCGGGAATCGGAATGCGCTCTGCTGGGAGGAGAAACGGCCGAGATGCCGGGGTTCTACTCCCACGGGGAATACGATCTGGCCGGATTCATCGTGGGCCTGGTCGATCAGTCGCAACTGGTGGACGGACAACGCATCCGGCCGGGAGATGCCATCCTGGGACTGGCATCCGCGGGATTGCACACCAACGGCTACTCCCTGGCGCGCAAGTTGTTGTTCGAGGTGGGCGGTTATGAGGTTGGCGCCAGGCTCCCCCGGTTGACGCTTCCCCTGGGGGAGGTGCTGCTGCGACCTCATCGAAACTATCTGACCCTGTTGAAGCCGCTGCTGGACCAGGGTCGGCTCAACGGGCTGGCCCACATCACCGGAGGGGGGCTCACCGACAATCTCCCCCGCATTCTCCCCGGGGGCTGCTCCGCCCACATCAAACTGAAATCCTGGCCCGAGCCGCCCATCTTCGGCGTTCTTCAGGAGCTGGGACGGATCGACGAGGCCGAAATGCTGCGTACCTTCAATATGGGTATCGGCATGGCATTGATCGTTGCACCGGAGGAAGTGCCCGCGGTGGAAGAACATCTTGCCCGGAGCCGGGAGCCCCTCTACCGGATCGGCGAGATCCGTTCGGGGAAGCGTCGGGTTCACTACAGACGGTAGGGACGAAGAGAGGCGGCGGTCCGCGTTGGCGGCAGCCGGGTCTTCAGGGTGGGTTTGCATCCAATGAAGCGTCTTGCCATCTTGCTGTCCGGACGCGGCTCCAACTTCGAGTCCATTGCCGACAGCATACAGCAGGGTCGCTTGCCGGCCCGCATCGAAGTGGTGGTAAGCAACCTGGCCTCGGCACCCGGACTGGAAAAGGCGCGGCGGCGGGGGTTGAAGACGCTGGTTATCCCCTCCCGGGGTGTGCCGCGAGAGGATTACGATCGGAGCCTGGTCTACGAGCTCAAGCGGCACCGCGTGGACCTGATCTGCCTGGCCGGGTTCATGCGGATCCTCAGCCCCCTGTTCGTCCGGTCGTTCCCCAACCGAATCCTGAACATCCATCCCTCCCTGCTTCCGGCCTTTCCCGGACTGCATCCCCAGCGCCAGGCGCTGGAATACGGCGTCCGGTTTTCGGGCTGCACCGTCCACCTCGTGGATGAAGGGGTCGATTCCGGCCCCATTCTGCTGCAGGCTGCGGTGCCGGTGCTGGAGAGCGATGACGAAGAGTCGCTGGCCGCGCGGATCCTGGCGGAAGAGCATCGGCTCTATCCCCTGGCGATCGGGATGCTGGTCCGGGGTGAAGTGCGCCTGGAGGGTCGAAGGGTGGTCCGCCGGTCGTGACCACCGGCACGCAGGGCGTCGCATCAAATGGGCAAAAGGAGCATCGCTCGATCGTGACCATCGAGGAACAACTGAGCTTTCTGCAGCAGGGAGTCACCGAGCTGATTCGATCGGAAGAGCTTCGAGAACGGCTGGTGCGTTCGGCGGAGAGCGGAAGGCCATTGCGCGTCAAGGCCGGGTTCGATCCCACAGCGCCGGACCTGCACCTGGGCCACACGGTCATGCTGCGCAGCATGAGGCGTTTTCAGGATCTGGGCCACACGGTCATCTTCCTGATCGGCGACTTTACCGGTCTGATCGGGGACCCGTCCGGCCGCAGCGCCACCCGCAAACCCTTGACCCGGGAGGAGGTGGCGGAGAATGCCGAGACCTACAAGCAGCAGGTCTTCAAGGTGCTGGATCCGGAAAAGACCGTCATCGACTTCAACAGCCGCTGGATGATGCCCTTCAGCAGCGAGCAGTTCCTTGCCTTGGCCGCCCGCTACACCGTGGCCCGCATGCTGGAGAGAGACGACTTCAGCAAGCGCTTGAAACGGTCGCAGCCGGTCGCCATTCACGAGCTCCTCTATCCCCTGATTCAAGGGTACGACTCGGTGGTGTTGCAGGCCGACGTGGAAATGGGCGGCACCGATCAGAAGTTCAATCTGCTGGTGGGGCGGGAACTGCAGAGGGGGTATGGGCAGGATCCCCAGGTGCTGGTGATGCTTCCGCTGCTGGAGGGCTTGGACGGCGTGCAGAAGATGTCGAAGTCCCTGGGAAACACCATCGGGATCCAGGAACCGGCCTCGGAGATCTTCGGGAAGGTCATGTCGATCTCCGATGACCTCATGTATCGCTACTACGAACTCTGCACCGACCTGACCTCGCCGGAGGTGGACCGAATCCGAAACCGGGTGGCCAATGGCAGTTTGCATCCCAAGGCCGCCAAGGTGGACCTGGCCAAGAGGATCGTGCGGGAGTTTCATTCGGGCCAGGCCGCCGACCGGGCCGAGGAGGAGTTCCATCGCATCCATTCCCAACGGCTGCTCCCGGACAAAATGGAGGAGAAAAGGCTGCCGGTTTCTCAGGAGCGGTTGCGGCTTTCGAAGTTGATGGTGCGGGTGGGACTGGCCGCCTCGGTGGGCCAGGCCGTACGTCTGATCTCCCAGGGAGCCGTTTCCCTGAACCAGGAGAAGGCCACCGATGTGAAGGCCGAGATGGATTGCTCCCAACCCTCGTCCTCGGTGCTTAGGGTTGGCAAACGCGGGTTCGTGAAGGTGATTGTGGAGTAGGGGCAACCCTTGTGGTTGCCCGGTGCTCGCGTTCGCCTGACTATCCCCGGATTGGGCGTTCACTAAGGAACTCCCCTTGGGTTGGACGCAGGACATCCCACGTGGAATATAGGTGTGACCCGGTCCTATTGATCTGCCTTTTGCCTCGAATCCGGTTGCATGGGATCACCCTGGTTGACAGAGAACAGCCGTTGAAGTAGCCTTAGCTGCTGTAGTCCCTGAATCAATGACATTGCTTGGGAAGCGGGAGGAACTATGAGAAAGGCAGTCCTGATTTTCTTGCTGGCGTTTGCCGTGGCTGGCGGGCAGTTCCTGGCGGGTGAGACCTTGACCGGACACATCTCCGACGCCAGGTGCGGCGCTGCCCACGCCGACCATTCCGAAAAGTCGATCGGTTGCGTCAAGGGGTGTGTGAGTGGCGGTCAGAAGCCCGTGTTCGTTACGGGAGACAAGAAGGTTCTCCAGATCGCCAATGCCGACAAGGTGATGGGCCATCTCGGCCACAAGGTCGAAGTCACCGGCAAGGTGATGGACGGGACCCTGACCATCAAGTCGGTGAAGCACTTGGCTCCTTGAGGGTTGGACCCGACGGAAATCTTCCGGGGTAGGCGTTCCAGCCTGCCCCGTTTCCATTCTGCAGGTCGTTGACCTGTGAAGTCCCCGTTGCGCCCGGGGTGCGGCGGGGGCTGCAGTATCCTCAACGGTAGTTTTTCGCCCCCTCCCCGATTCATCCAATGCAGTTGCGTTTCCCCAAGCCGGGAATTGAAGCCGGGCCGCCTTGCCTGTGCCATAATGGTTTCATGTTCAAGATTCTTGCGCTCTTCCTCCTCCTTCCACTGATTGAACTGGCCCTCCTGATCGAGATCGGAAGCCACATCGGCACCTTGGCCACGGTGATGCTGATCCTGGCCACCGGGGCGCTGGGCGCCTTTCTGGCACGCAGTCAGGGGCTGGAGGTTCTACGCCGGCTACGAGCGGAAACGGCGGCCGGCAGGCTTCCGGCGGCCCCGCTGGTTGACGGGGTGATCATCCTGCTGGCCGGCGCCGTTCTGCTGACTCCCGGAGTCCTGACCGACATCCTGGGCTTTTTGTGCCTGGTTCCCGCCTTCCGTCAATTCCTGAAGGCGCTGCTTTGGCGAAGGTTGAGGCATTGGGTGGAACGGAACCGGGTTCAGGTCTCAGTCAACTATTAGCTGCCGGGCTCAGATCCCGGATCGGGCGCGATTGGCCATGCAATCCTCAGAGGCTTCAACCGATCTGGTCGTTGACAGCCGCACGGGCCTGGTCTGGAGCCGGCGAGACAATGGAAGCCGGCTCAACTGGCACGATGCCGCCCGCCACGCCCAGAGGCTGGACTTGGGTGGCTACGGCGATTGGCGCTTGCCGACCCTGCAGGAGCTCCACGGGCTGTGGGACCCGCCCCGCCGCACCATTCGAAAGCCCTTTGAGTTGACCGGAGCCTGGGTGTGGAGCGGCACTCGCGCCGGGGCCGACCACGCCTGGTGTTTCTACTTCGCCATCGGGATGCGGATGCCCTATCCGCTCAACGTATCCTATGATCTGAGGGCCCTGTTTGTGAGAGATTCCTGAACGGGATTGTCCGCTGGGTTCCTGTATTGCCGGGATGGCGGCGCGAACCGGAGTGCCGGGGTTCGGTCGCAGGAAGGAGACAATATGCTGGGGAGCCAGGTGATTGCCGAACTCTTGAAACGCGAGGGCGTGGAACAGATCTTCTGCTTTCCGATGACTCCGATCCTGGAGGCCTTGACCGAGGCCGGAGTCCGGCTGATCGTGACCCGCCAGGAACGGGTGGCGGGGAACATGGCCGACGGCTTCTCGCGGACCTGCTTTGGGGACCGAATCGGAGTGGTGACGGTGCAGCAGGGTCCCGGAGCCGAGAACGCCTTCGCCGGGATCGCCCATGCCTACACCGATTCCAGCCCCATCCTCTTCCTTCCGGGTCATCCCGGGCGAAACCAGGCCGGCGTTCCGCCCACCTTCGGCTCCCTTGAGAACTACCGGGCCACCACCAAGTGGGCTGACCGTGTCCCGTCGGCGGCAGCCATCCCCGGCCGGATGGCCCGGGCCTTTACCGCCTTGCGTTCCGGGCGGCCCGGCCCGGTGCTGCTGGAGATTCCGGTGGACGTGGCCGAGGAGGAGTTTCCGGGCCGCCTGGACTACCGGCCGGTGCCGGTAGTCAGGACCGGCCCGGACCCCGCGGCTGTCAGGGAGGCGGTCCGGTTGCTGCTGGCCGCCAGGCGGCCGCTCATCTGGGCGGGGCAGGGGATTTTCTACGCTAAGGCCTCCAGGGAGCTGGAGCAGGTGGCGGAGCAGTTGGCGGCCCCGGTGATGACCTCGCTTCAGGGCAAGAGCGCCTTCAATGAAACCCACCCCCTCGCGTTGGGGACGACCGGATACAGCCAGACCGACATGGTGGGAAAGCACCTGGCGTCCAGCGACGCCCTGTTGGTCATCGGCTCCAGCCTGACCCGTTCCCTGTTCGCGCCCGCCATTCCCAGCGACGGCAGGGTGATCATTCACGCCACCCTGGACTGGAAGGATCTGAACAAGGACTATCGGGCCGACCTGCCCATCCTGGGAGACGCCAAGCTGGTTCTGCAGCAGATGCTGGAAGAGATCGCCCGCCAATCCGGAAAGGGGAAGCGGGACGAACGGCGCCGATCGGTCGAGGCCGGCATCGGAGGGCTTCGGAATGCCTGGCAGGCCCGCTGGGCGGGCAAGCTTCAATCCTCCCAGGTGCCCATCAACCCCTATCGCGTCATCGGGGAGCTGAAGAGAGCGGTAGACCCGGCTTCGGCCATAGTCACCCACGATTCCGGTTCCCCCCGAGATCAGATCGCTCCACTCTATGAGGCGGTGACCCCGCGCGGCTACCTGGGATGGGGAAATTCAACCCAACTGGGCTTTTCATTGGGCGCCGCCATGGGGGCCAAGCTGGCGGCTCCGGACAAGCTGGTGGTCACCCTCATGGGAGATGCGGCCTTCGGGATGGTGGGGATGGATCTGGAGACGGCGGTGCGGGGAAAGATTCCCATCCTGGTTCTGCTGCTGAACAATTCGGCCATGGGTGGCTACGAACAGTACATCCCCAGGGCTGCCATAGAGGGTCGCGCCAAGTTTCTCTCGGGAAACTACTGCCAGGTGGCTCGGGGTCTGGGGGCCTACGCCGAGCGGGTGGAGGATCCGGAGGCGGTGCAAGCCGCCTTGCAACGAGGAATAGCCGCGAACCGGGAAGGACATCCGGCCTTGCTCGAGTTCATCACCTGCGAGGAAACCGACATCGCCAAGCGGTAGTTGAGACTGGGCTTGTCGCCGGAGACCACCTGCCGGGGCATGAATTTCCCCAATTCAACCCAATGGCGCAAAGCCGGCCGGCCTTCCTGCCCATCCTAGCCACCACTGTCCAGAATATAGCTGACCACCGTATACACCACGTATATGACCAGCATCACCACTCCGTAAGAGCGGCCCAGCCGGTCCTGGCCCGGGAGGAGGCCGATCCTCAGGGTCAGCATCAACAGCAGCATGGTCGGGAATAGAAGAATAAAGAACATGGGATCGGCGCTCAGACCCCCGCGCGTGACCGCCCCCGAGGCGCCGACCACGAACAGCACGTTGAGGATATTGGCGCCGATCACGTTGCCCAGCGCCAGCTCCCCGTGACCCCGCACGGCCGCCGTGGTGGCGACCACCAGCTCCGGCAGGGAAGTGCCGAAAGCCACCAGAGTGGCCGCGATCACGCTCTCCGGAACCTCCAGTCGGACGGCGGACTCGGTGACCGCGGGCAGGAGTATGCGGGCCGACACCACCACCAGTGCAACCGATCCCGCCAGCCGGGCGACAATCACGCCAATCGAGTCCGTTTCGCTCTCCTGGCCCTCTCCCGACACCGGGTTTCTCTCCCGGGCCCACTGCACCGACTGCCAGACGTAGCCGGCAAGGGCCAGCAGAAAGGCAAAGGCCACGAACTGGGTGACTCGGCCGCCACCGGTGAAGGCATCGCCTGCCGAAGGCCAGGGGAAGCTGGCCAGAACCAGCAGGATGACCGCGGCCAACTGGATGGCGTTCTGCCGCATGACGATCTTGCGGGCGATCCTGGGCGGATCCAGCATGCAGGACAACCCCAGAATCAGACCGGTATTGCAGATGATGGAGCCGACGGCGTTTCCCAGAGCCAGGCTGGACTGCCCTCGAACGGCGGCCAGAACCGAGACGGCCACCTCCGGCGTGGTTGTTCCCAGGCTCACGATGGTGGCTCCGATCACCACCTTGGGAATGCGTGAGCGCTCCGACAGGCTGACGGCCGCGGAGATCAGCCAGTCGGCCGCCTTCCCCAGAATGAGCAGGCTGACCAGAATCACTCCGGTCAGCAGGCTCCAATGGATCTCGGACAGGAAGGATTGAAAGGCTTGTTCCAAGGAGTCGAGCGCGGGTCGTGGGGTGAAGGACGCTAGTGCGGCGAATGGCTGACGGCCTAGCCCGCTTGGGGATCGGCGGGTCTCGCAGGCAGGATGCTATTCGTTTCCGGCCCGGATGGCAATCAAATCACGGGACAATCCTGTGCATCCTGTGCATCGATGTTCAAAAAAACACCAATCCCCGCTGCCGGTCCGACGCCTCCCCACCGCTTCAGGCGTTGCCTCGGCGACCCCCGCTCAACGGCGGAGTGATCCGGGGCTTTCACCGGCAACATTCTCCCTGGGGGCCGGCTCCAGGAACACCGTGTATCTCTGGGTGACCGGAATGCAGAAGGTGTCGGCGTCATCGCAGGCGAAGTAGCGAACGGTAAGGTGCAGCGGTTGGCTCTGTCCGGTAGCGGCGATGTCCAGCAGGAACTCCCGGGGGTCCTTGTCGGCGGGTGGTTTCACCTTGGGGCCGATCCCGCGACGGGGCGTGACCCGGACTCCCTCGGCAGTCTCCAGCCGGAATTCCAGCGGCTTGACCCGGTTGTTCCAGTGGACGGCGTAGAGTGGGTCCAGGTGGAAACCGAGATAGAGCCTGCCCTCGCCCCGAGTCAGAAAGGGTCGGTCCACCTCCGCCCGCAGCCTGGCATAGAAGGGGATGGGTCTTTTCTGTTTCCCCGGCACGACTTTCAGCGGGACCATTCCGGCAGGGCGCCGGACCCCGGGCACGATGCCGGAAGGAATGTCCGGGTTGGATTGGCGGGGCTTCGCCTCTGTTTGCGGCTCGGTTGCCCGAGCCCGTTCCGGGGTGACGGGAGCGATGGCCAGCAATCCCAATCCAAGCCATGCAGCGTTCCGCATTGGAGATCCTCCTCGCCTTCTAGTGTATCGCCTGTCCAACGGCAGCCGCCACCGGTTTTGGAGACTCGTCCGGTGCCGGAGCGGTGTCACTGCAGAGAGGACGTCCGGCATTCCCTGAGCTCTCTGGCCTTGCGGGTCCAGACCCCCAGCAGCACCGCGCCAATGCCGATCAGTCCGGCCGACAGCCCGACCCACAGGCCCTGGACCCCCCAATTGAAATGAAAACAGAGCAAATATCCCAGTACCATGCCGAACGGCCAGTGTCCGATCAGGTTGACCACCATGGGCGTCCTGGTGTCTGCGGCGCCTCTCAGATTCCCGGTGGCCACCACCTGAATGCCGTCGAAAAACATGAAGGCCGCGGCGATCAGCAGCAGGGGCGTTCCGATGGCAATCACCTGCGCGTCCACGGTAAAGAGGCGCATGATTCCTTCAGGCAGCAAGACAAATAGCAGGCCGGAAACCAGCATGAACCCGCTTCCCAGCAGCAGGGCCATCCACCCCGAATCGGCCGCCCGCGGCAGGTTTCCTCGACCGATTTCCCGGCCCACCCGCACCGCTCCGGCCGAAGAAACCCCCAGCGGAACCATGAAAACGAAGCCGGCCGCGTTCAGCGCGATCTGGTGCGCTGCCACAGCCGCCGGCTCCAGCTTGCCCGCCAGCGAGGTCACGGCGGCGAAGACCCCCACCTCCAGGGTGGTCTGCAGCGATGCCGGAAGGCCCAGGCTCACCAGGCGGCGCATTCTGTCCAGGTCGGGCTTGAAAGAAATTCCCAGCAGGGGTGTCCGCTTTCGGCGGTGGTAGCGGAAGATGAGCAACCCCAGGCCGAGCGCCATGTAGAGGCGGGAGATGCAGGTGGCCCAGCCCGCGCCCTCGACTCCCATGGCGGGGAACCCCAATTTGCCGAATATCAAGACCCAGTTGGAGGCGACGTTGACCAGGTTGGCGGTGACCAGCACCAGCATGATTCCCCGGACGCGCCCGATTCCCTGCAGGTAGCGGCGAAAGGTGTTGTAGAGCATCAGGGGGAAAATGCCCCAGCTTACCGCCTTCAGGTAGGGCAGCGTGAGCGCCAGCACCCCGGGGTGGAATCCCCATAGATTCAGGTAGGGCAGGCTTCCCCAGAGAACGAACATCATGAGGGGGCTGAGCAGCAGGCTGAGGTGAATGCCGTGCACCAGCCATCCCTGGCACTCCCGCCATTGGTTGGCTCCGTGGGCTTGCGAGACCAGGGTGTCCAATCCCAGCGACAGGCCCATTCCCAGAATGGTCGCCGCCAGGAATACCGCCGTTCCGATGCTCACGGCCCCGATGGCTTCTGCACTCAGGCGTCCCACCATCATGGTGTCCACCAGGCTCATGGTCATCCAGCCCAACTCGGTCATGACCAGCGGGACCGACAGGGAAACCATCGGTTTCAGCTCGCGGAGCAGTCTGGCCGGAGAATTCTTCGGGCGGTATGGCGGAATGAGAGGCATTCTTTTTGTTTTGTGGTTTGGGACGTTACTCCGTAAACTCTCGGCACGGTCCGGGCCGGTTCCGCATCCGGCACGGCGAGCCATGTGGAGCGGCAATCGGGCAGCGATGAATTTGCTGCCGCGAGCAGGCAGCCTGCGGCGGTAGACGGTTCATTCAACGGGCAAAGGAGGTCCCCTTGGTCATGAGACAGGAATCCAATGTAGCAAAGAACAGGCCCATGGAGCGCCGGGAATTTCTGCAGGCGGCAGGGAAAATCGCCGCCGTCACCGCCATGACCTCCGAGGCCTTCGGCCGCAATTTCGGACCCGAGGCGGAGCCGGTGCGCTATCCGGAACCCGACGTGGTGGCCCTCGACAAGCGCTTCAAGTACAAGCTGGGCAACTCACCCATTCTGCGCCTGCACCGCGGGACCCTGTGGGCCGAAGGGCCGGCCTGGAACGGCGTCGGCCGCTACCTGCTGTGGAGCGACATCCCCAACAACGAGCAGCTCCGCTGGCTGGAGGAAGACGGTCACGTGGCCCGGCGGTTTCGCTTCCCCTCGGGGAACTCCAACGGGAACACCTTTGATTTTCAGGGCCGGCAGATCGCTTGCGAGCACGGCAACCGCAGGGTGGTGCGCTACGAGTTCAACGGAGGGATCACGGTACTGGCCGATTCCCATGGTGGCAAGTCGCTCAACGCTCCCAACGATGCCGTGGTCCATCCCGAAGATGGCGCCGTCTGGTTTACCGATCCCGGATACGGCAGCCTGATGAATTACGAGGGGAACCGGGCCGACACGGGATCCCTCCAGCCCTACCAGAAGGAGGCCATCTACCGGGTCGACCCCAGCCAGGGCACCCTGGAAAAGGTGGCGGACGACATCTACAAGCCCAACGGGCTCTGCTTTTCTCCCGACTACAAAAAACTCTACGTGGCCGACACCGGGGCCTCACACTATGCGGATGCACCCAAGAACATCAAGGTCTGGGACGTGGTGGACCAGAAATATCTGCGAAACGGGAGAGAGTTCGCTTCCATGGAGTGGGCAGGCAGGACCGGCTTCGCCGACGGGATCCGGGCCGATACCGACGGCAACGTCTGGGCCAGCGCCGGTTGGGTGGGGGACGGTTACGACGGGGTGCACATTTTCGCCCCCAACGGCGACCGCATCGGCTTGATCCGGCTGCCGGAGATCTGCTCCAACGTCTGCTTCGGGGGAACCAAGCGCAACCGGCTGTTCATGACAGGGAGTCAGTCCCTCTACGCGGTCTACGTGGAGACCCAGGGAGCCCACCTGACCTGAAGCCGTCGGTCGTTCGCGATTACAGCCTTGGCGGTCCTCATTCCAGGGCCCGTCAGCTTGCGCCGGCGCCCGCGGTCTTGTCGGCGCGCCTCTTGACGAGGAGCAGGATGGAGCCCAGCACCATGCCGGTGACCATGGCCATCACGACCCAGACCACCAGGTTGCGCCCCGGAATCACCAGGGTGCCCTGAAGGGGGCCGATACCCTCGCCCACGTTTCCTCCCCGGGCGAGCAGGAAGCGGGGGGACTGCCACTGCCAAAGGTAGGCCATCCAGTAGGTCACCAGCACCATCAGCCGAGTGTAGAGGGTGTAGAGAAAAAGGTCCTTGAAAAGCGCTCGGTAGGGCCGATCGCTCCCAGTCGACTGGATCCGGTAGGCGAGGTAGAAGGGCACCAGAAAGTGCAGCCAGGCGACCCCCAGAATGTTGTTGATCGAGTCGGGCGAGCCCAGTTGTTCCAGCACGATCCGCAGCACGACCAGGGTTGCGGCGACGATCAGCGGCCATTTCAACCTGTTTCCGGTGTCCGATGCCATGGGGTTTCTCCTTGGGATGCGATCAATGTTGGCGACTTGTAGCATATCATGGTCCAAGGCTTGGAGTGCGTTCTCACGGCCGGGATTTGTAACCTGGCGGACGTCCTCAGGCGAGCGCAGGAGTGATCGATGGTTAGGTTTGGCCCCTTGATCGGATGTCTCTTCGTGGCCGCGGGAGGCGGCTCGGCCCGAGCCCTGGATTTCGTGCAGCAGATCGCGCCCGGAGTCCACCTGGCCGGATTCGCCGACCGCTACGGCTCCGCCAACTGCGGTTGGATCGAGTTGGAGGATCGGACGGTTCTGATCGACCTGCCCCATGGGATCGGAGTGGAAGCGTTCCTGGAGGCGGTTGCCCGAACCGGCTCCAAGCCGATCCGCTCGTTGTTGCTTACCAGCGAACCGGATCCGCAAGACCAAAGGCTGCGGGCGCTCCGGGCGCGGGGCGTCGAAGTGGTTGAGGTTCCAGCGGCGCAGACAACGATTTCGTTCGGGAAGGGACCGCGGCTCATCGAAGCGATCCCCTGCGACGACGGCTTCAAAACCGCGGCGGCAGCCTTCTACCTGCCGCGAGAGCGGATCCTGTTTGCGGGCCGGCTGGTCATCCATGGCCCTCGGGCCGATCTGTCGGGCCGGGACACCCTGGCCTGGATGGCTACGCTTCGAAAACTGAAGCAGCTCGGGGTCGGGCAGGTGGTTCCGGGTTACGGTAGCTGGGAGGGAAAGGATCTGCTGGGGCGCCAATTGCGCTATCTGGCCGAGTTGCGCCGGCAGGTGGCTTATGGGATCTCCCTGGGCCTGCCCCTGGAAGAGATCCGCAAGGGGATCCTGTTGCCTGCCTCCTACTATCCTTGGCCCCCATACGGTGAGCCCGCCGCCGAAGACATCGCCCACCTGTTCCGGGAACAGACGGTCCCCGCGGCACCCTTCGGACGGCGGGGACCCCCCGGACAAGGGGAGGGACCTCAGGCCCTGGTCCTGATCGGCGACCGGTACCATGAGCCGGAGCACATCCGGGAGGGATTGAAACCGGTCTTCGAGGCGACCGGGGTGACCCCTCACTTTGCCGTCGATTCCCGGGTACTGTCAGCCCAGAACCTGGCTCGGGTCCAGCTTCTGGTGATCTTGAAGGACGGCATGCTCTGGCCGCAGGGGAATGAGCGCCCCTACCGCCAGTGGATGACCTTGGAGCAGCAGAAGGCGGTGGTGGAATTCGTGGAAGCCGGAGGGGGATTTCTGAACCTGCACAACTCCATGGGACTCTATCCCGAGGGCCCCTACCTCGACCTGGTGGGAGGGCGTTATGAGGGACACGGGCCCTTGGAGAGGTTTGGTGTGGAGGTGGTGGATGCGGAGCACCCCGTTACCCAGGGCGTGAACAGCTTCTTCGTGGCCGACGAGCAGCATACACCGTCATTCGATTCGAAAAAGGTGTCGTTGCTGCTGAGGAATCGCTCCGATCAGGGCAAGGTGGGCGTGGCCGGTTGGGCTTACCAGGCCGGCCAAGGGCGGCTCTGCCACCTGGCCAACGGCCACACCCTGGAATCGCTGGAACATCCCATGTTCCAGCGCCTGATGCGGAACGCCGTCAAGTGGTGCCTGGCTTTGCCGGACCGCCGATAGCCATCGGCGCCGATCCGGCGCCCCGCCTATCGGGCCAGGGCGGGATCAGTTCTTCTTTTTCTTCTTTCTCTCCTCTTCCGCCGAGAAGGTGGTTTTCACCTTTTGGGAAAAGGCCGTGATCATGGTCTTGGCCTCCAGCGCGTGGGACCCCGTGGGGGCTATCTCAAGATATCTCTGATAGGCCTCCAGGGTGCCGGGAGCGGGGATCTGCTGGCCATCTTCTGTGACCGTGGCCATGCTGACCAGGGTGACAGCCAACTGGTACTGGGCCTCGGCGTTCTTGGGATCGGCCTTGAGGGATTTCCTGAAGGCCTCTACCGCCTCCTTGGACTTGCCGGTTCGCACGAATGCCGCCGCGATTCTGAAGTAGGCATCGGACAGTTTTTCCGGCGCCAGCTCGGCCACCCTCTCGACCGCCGCGTAGGCCTCGGTGCCCTTGCCGGCCATGGCCAGGGTTGAAGCCATGCTCCTCCGGTAGGCCACCTCGGAGTTGGGGCTGGACTTCTTCTTTGCCAGTGCACCGAGAGCGTTCCGGTAGCTGCCGACAGCCTGGTCGTATTTTCTCATCTGCCGGTAGGTGTCGCCCAGAAAAGCGTGGATCACGTGCTGATCCGGGTCCATCTGGGCGGCCCTTTGGAAGGCCAGGGCGGCCATGGTGAAGTCCTTCTTCATGAACAGGTCCCGCCCCTTCTGAAACTCCTGATTCAGCTTGGAGTAGGCGGCATCATTACCCCCTCCGCCTCCCTTGGAAGTGCGCAAAGCGATGGGAGGCATGACGCGAGTGTCTTTTCCTCCCAGGCACTGGGATCCCGGACTGCAGACATCGATGACGTTCTCCCACACTTTGTCGTTGTCGATGTGCACCGAGACCTTGTAACGCCCGATA
>JAPOZE010000609.1:7385-14206 GCA_026706225.1 Acidobacteriota bacterium | reverse complement strand
GTTCCACCAGGCCGCGTCCCATGAAATGCTTCCAGTAACGGTTCACCAGCATGCGAGCAAAGAAGGGATTTTCCTCGTAGGCCATCCAATCGGCCAGCACCTGCCGCGGATCCTGCTCGGGGGAGATCTCGAAGGCGCTCGTTCCCAATCCCGTGGGCATCACCGGCAGCTTGGTCTTGGGATTGATGGCGGCTGCCGTACCGCGATCATGGAATACGACTTCCTCCCCGGCCTGGGTTCCCGGCTTGCGAGCCAGGCGGGAAAAGAAGGCCGCGAAACCGTAGTAGTCCTGCTGGCTCCATTGCTCGTAGGGATGGTGATGGCAGCGGGCGCACTGCAGTCGAACGCCCAGAAAGATCTGGGCCGCGTCCTGAACCTGGTCTTCGATGCTCTTGACTTCCCGGAACCAGGTCACGGCCGGATTGCGGCCTATCTCCCCGGAAGCCGTCACGATCTCTCGCATCCACTGGTCGTAGGGCTTGTTTTCCAGGAGGCTTCGGCGGATCCAGGCGTGGAACAGAAAATTGGCCCGGGTGGACCGCTCGTCCTGTCGTTTGTTGCGGAGGATGGCGTTCCACTTGTTGGCGAAATAGTCGGCGTAGTCCGGACTCGCCAGCAACTGATCGACCCACTTCCGGCGCTTGTCGGGATCCGGATCCGCCAGAAATGTTCTGGCCTGTCCCGGGGTGGGAAGGCGCCCCGTGATGTCGATGGAGGTGCGGCGCAGAAAGGTGGCGTCGTCGCAGGGTTCCGACGGCGGCAGCTCCAGCGTCCGGAGCTTGCTGAGCACCCACCGGTCGATAAAGCTCTCTGCCGGCGGCCCCTCAGTCACCCGGCCGCCGTAGGGGACCGTCACTCGAAAGACCGCCACCTGGTCCTGGAATCGGACCATCACCGCCGTTTGACCGGCCTGTTCCCCGACCCGCACCAAGCCCGAAGAGCTCACCTCGGCCAGCTCTTTCTGGTTGGACTCATACTGGCAAAGACGGGTCACATCCTTGCTGGAACCGTCGGAATAGGTTGCCGTTATCAGGAGCTGCTGCTCCTGGTGGCGAGACATCAGCCGATGGGACGGGAGGACCTGGATTCCCACCACGCCGGCGTCGTTGGGCCCCCCGTAGGGCATGCCCTGCCTGATCCAGCGGGAGAGCAGGTCGTAGGCCGGAGAGTTCCGATCGACCCGAAGCCCACCGCCGTGAGGGACCGACCCCGTTGCCTTGAGCAGGAGCAGGCTCCGCTCGGGCGCAGCCGGAAACAGGCGGCGTCCCCGTCCCTCGATGACCAGAAACTCGAAATCTTCCTGGGGCTCGAATCCGAACAGCGACAATCTGAAGCCGTTTTGACCCGAAGCCTTTCCGTGGCAACCGCCGCTGTTGCACCCCGACTTGGTAAAGATCGGAACGATCTCGTTGGGGAAATTGACGCGCCTCGAGTGCCCGATATCTCCAACCGAGAGGCGGGTGCCGGCGCTGGGCCCCCGGTCGATCCCGGCCGTAACCCGAACCGATCCGTTGGCCAACGGCGTCACAAAGCCGGTCTTGTCGATGGAGACGATTCCGGCAGGCCGGGACTCGTAGTGGACGTGGCGGGTGTAGTCCACCTGGCGTCCGTCACGCAGGCGTCCCGTCACCAGGAGCTGCTGTCTCGCCTCCGAGCCGCGCAGCCAAACCACCCCGTCGGAATCGGTCGAACCGGGCCGACCGGTCTCCAGGGTCAAGGCTACCAGCGGGTTGGTATCGGAAGCAGGGGGCGACTGAGGGGAATGGCCCCGTGCGGGAACAACCAGGAGAAGCAGAACCGATGCCAAGCTCAGGCTGGTGACCCCGGGAAGGCCGAACCGAGGGATGGTCACCATTGCTAACCCACCTTTGTAATCAGACCAGTTCGGGCATGGGCATGTGGCCGTCGACCAGGTAGTGGGGCCGATCGTTCAGATCGGTGAGATGGGTTCTGGTGGCGTCAATGCCCAGATTATGGTAGAGCGTGGCAAAGATTTCCTGAACGTGGACCGGTCTTTCCTTGGGCTCCTCGCCCAGTCGATTGGTGGACCCGATGGCCTGGCCGGCCCGCATGCCGCCGCCGGCCATCAGGGCGCAGGAGTTGCGCGGCCAGTGGTCGCGGCCGGCATCCTTGTTGATCTTGGGAGTGCGGCCGAACTCGCCCCAGGCAATGACCGAGACATCCTTGTCGAGTCCCCGCTGGTGGAGGTCTTCCACCAGGGCGCTGACCCCCTGGTCGAAGGCCGGAAGGTAGTAGCGCCCGTTCTTGAAATTGGTGCTGTGCCAATCCCAGTAGCCGAAACTCACCGTCACGCAGCGGACACCCGCCTCTACCAGCCGGCGAGCCACCACGAACTGGTCCATGTGCATGGGAGCGGCGTCTCGCTCCGGCTTCGGGGAACCTCTGCCGTAGCGGTCGCGGAGCTTGGAACTTTCCTGCTCCACGTCCAGTGCCTTCAGCAGCCGGCTGGAGGTCAGCACATCGAAGGCCTGCTCCTGAAAGCTGTCCAAGCCCTCCATCAAGCCGGTCCGGTCCACGTCGCGCCGGAAGCGGTCGAAGCTCTGCAGCAACTGCCTGCGGTCCGACAGACGTTCCAGGCTGATCCCGTTCAGGGTCATGTCGTTTCTGATGTCCCCCTGCGGCTTGAACGGAGTGTGGGCCACGCCCAGGAAACTGGGTCGGCCGAAGTTGTACTCGCCGTGGCGGGACTTGTGGGACAGGTTGACGTAGGGTGGAATGGCCGGGTCGGTCGGTCCCTTCAACTTGGAGAGCACCGATCCCAGTTCCGGCCAGCCTCCCGGAGGAGGATTGCCACGGCGGCCGCTGATGCGCCCGGTCATGCATTGATAGGAGGAGTGTGAATTCTCGGCTCCGACCACGGTCCTCACCAGCACCAGCTTGTCCATGATCCGGGCCAGGCGAGGCAGGTGCTCGCAGACGTGGACTCCCGGGACGTTGGTCTTGATGGCCTGAAACTCGCCGCGGATCTCGGAGGGGGCGTCGGGCTTGAGTTCGTACATGTCCTGGTGCGGGGGGCCGCCCGGCATGTAGATCATGATAATGGCCTTGTCGGACCCGCCCAGGCCGGACTGCCTTTCCGCCTGGAGAAGCTGGGGCATGGTCAACCCACCCATTCCCAGCGCGCCGATCTGAATAAAGTTTCGCCGCGACATGCCGTCGCACATCCGGTGGCCTTTCCCGTAGATGGTCAACATTGCTCTCAGCCTCCCTCAGAAGATTGCCTGATCCGAGCCATTTAAACCGGTGCCCGCTAATTTACCACTTCCGGGACGGGGGTGTAAAGACGTGATCGCTGCAGGATGAAAACATTCCTCATTGAAAAATGGCATTCGGATGGGCAGGGCCTTGGCCGGGCAAGAAGGCGCGCGTCGCCTCGAGCAGCAAGAGCGATGGGAGGAGGCCCACCCGGGAGCGCGGGCGTCCCGCCCGCATGCACCGCCGTAGCGTACCACTCAGTTTCCCTGGGGTGAGGCAGCCGGCCACCCTGACGTTGGGAACGGCATGGGCCCGGCCGAAGCAGAGCCCTGGCGCCGTTGCCGGTCGAGCCGGCCGGCAAGCCGGCGCACGCGTCTCCTGCAGCAGCAAGAGTAATGGGAGGAGGGCCCACCCGGGAGCGCGGGCGTCCCGCCCGCATGCACCGCCGTAGCGTACTGCTCAGTTTCCCTGGGGTGAGGCAGCCGGCCACCCTGACGTTGGGAACGGCATAGGCCCGGCCGAAGCAGAGCCCTGGCGCCGCTGCCGGTCGCGCCGGGTGGAGGAGTTGGCCGAGGCTATGCCAGGACGTGTGCGGGCGGGACGCCCGCGCTCCCGGGTGGGGTGCTCCGCTCTCTCCGTGGGACGGCAGGTCGAAGGGGGTGCAGCAGCGATGGTTCCAGTCCGGACCCTGGAAACAGAATATTGCAATAAAGTTCTTGGAATAGACTAGTCTTTTATATAGACTATTTGCACGGATCAATGAGAGCAAAGCTGTCGATTGCAGGGACAAGGAGGGAGCAGCGATGAACACCGAAATCGCAAGCAACGACTTGCGCTATATCCGGGAAGTGTTGGAGCGCACGCGCAGCCGCATCGACCCCCATGCCTGGCACTTCGTCTTGTGGGGGACTATCGTGCTGTTGTGGTA
This sequence comes from Acidobacteriota bacterium, assembly GCA_026706225.1. The sequence continues at coordinate 10,062 of JAPOZE010000609.1, read as the reverse complement.
CCCGAGCCACAATCTCATGCAATTGAACCTGCTGCCGGATGGTAGGTTTTGGCTCTTCGTTGTTGCATTGACTGTGGGCACGGTTGGGAGTGGTCTCTTCGGGTGGCGAATGATCCGGCAGCGCTTGACCGCGGCCAATACGTTCATTTCCCGCCAGATAGGGATCATCGTGTTTTCTTGCTGCGGCGCAGCTATTTTGCTGAATATCGTGGGACCGCTGACGGGCATCCTCCCGGTGGGGCTGGTACCTCTCATCTGGGGCTTCGCCTACGCCCAAATGGCTTTCGCCGTGGGTGTGGTCTACTCGCGCGAATTTCTGGACAGCGCGGCGGTCATCTTCGCAGGGTGCATCGGCGCCATGTTCCGCCCGGAATTGAACGGACTCATCCTGGCTCCGTGCATGGGACTGGGCATGATTGTTCCCGGCGTCATTTCCGAACTTCGTGTCCGAAAATTAAGGGCGAAAGAGAGCAGAGTCGATGACGCCTGAATTCGACCCGGCCTTTCTCTCTCGGGCGCGACTGGGCATCGTTTCCGTTCTGATCACGGTCGAGGAAGCGACCTTCCCCGAGCTCAAGGACCTGTTGAAGCTGACCCAGGGAAACCTGGGCGCTCACCTGCGCTGGCTGGAAGAAGCGGGCTATGTGGCCTTACGCAAGGAGTTCGTCGGGCGCAAGCCGCGTACCACCGCATCCCTGACGGAGTCGGGCCGCGCCGCCTTCAAGAAACACATCGCAACCTTGGAATCCATCCTGAGGAACGCGAGAGGTAGACTCTGAACCCTCGCGGGCAGGCCGGGCTCTGTTCCTGCCCGCCTTTTCCTGCGGCGCAGGCTTGGAAACAGGCAAGTGCCCCCTCTACAAATGCCCCGTCGAGGGTTGACGCGGCTACCGGAATCCGTCAGAATCCGTTGATATCGTTTCAACATCCGTTCAGGTTTTACCTCATGCCGCTCCGGGGCGGGGCGGTTGCCGGCTCCGGGACTTGCCGTGCATGTTCCCGGCGGATCGCTGGCGATGGAGGGAAGTCGCTTGTTTTTCAGTCTTTTGCCAGCATTATGGTTTTCCCTGGGTGTCTTCAAGGGTTGGCATGCCGGGACAGCCCATACAGCCTGCACGCCCGTCGGTCTCACCCAATACGCCTCATGGAACCGGCAGGGGCTCATCCCCGGCCGTAATGGAAGGAGTTGACCAATGAGAGTTCCTAAGTCTTTCCACCCGTGCCTCAGTGCCAGTCTGATCGCCATCGTCTGTCTGGCAGCCGCCGGCTGCAGCCAGGAGCCTCAGGTCGACACCAACACCCCGGAGTATCTTTTTTCCGAGGTGCATAAGGCCGTGGCGGACGGGCGTCTGGAAAAGGCGCTCAATTCCTCGAGCACCCTGCAGACGAAGTTTCCCAAGAGTGAGCAGGCCGCCAAGGCCCGGCTTCTGAGTCTTGTCCTGCTGGTGGGTCAAAGCGACGGGTACCGCAGCATTGCGGATGCCTACCTGGCCGGCATGGAAGCGGATCCGGAGCAGTACGGCACCCTGCGCTCCACGGCCTTCAACTATCACCGCAAGCGAAAGACCGTGGCGCTGGCCCTCTACCAGGCCTGCGACCGCTTTCTGAAGAGGCATTCAGCGGAATCCACCTATGCCCTGGAGTCCTCCTGGCCGGTGGACGATTCCGAGCAGGGGCCCGACCAGTTGGAGGAGGTGAGGGGCGGCAATTTGCTTGATTCGGAGCAGCAGGAGGAGGTCGAGGTGGTCGAGCTTCCCAAGGGAGTCGCCCGCACCTTGGCCCGGTTTGTGGGGTCGGAGGAGGACCTGGCCCAGGCCCGAACCACCTTGGAGCAGGGATCGGTGGACCTGGTTCCGAGCGGGGTGCTTCTGACGGTGGCTCAATGTATCCTGGACAACCAGAAGCTGTTCGGCCGGGAGGGATTGAGCGAGGTCAAGAACTACTCCATCTTCCTGCACCAGGCCGACAAGACGCTCAACCTGGCGCTCGCCAGCTTGGAAGCCCACCCCGACGAGGCCATTCAGGCAGGAGCGGACCAACTGAAGGCCGAGATTGACAAGTTGTATGGAAGGTAGACGGATGCCGGCAGTCCACTGCCGGCCCGAGGTCAGATGACTTCCGGCAAGGGGCGGTAGCCGTCGACCAGGAAGTGCGGCCGGTCGTTCAGATCGGTGACCCGGGTGGTGGCGGCGTCGATACCCAGGTTGTGGTAGAGGGTGGCGAAGACTTCCTGGAAGTGAATCGGGCGCTCCTTGGGTTCTTCTCCCAGCCGGTTGGTGGTCCCGATCGCCTGTCCGGTGCGCATGCCCCCGCCCGCCATCAGGGCGCAGGATACCCGCGGCCAGTGGTCCCGCCCCGCATCCTTGTTGATCTTGGGTGTGCGGCCGAACTCGCCCCAGGCAATCACCGTGACGTCCTTGTCCAACCCGCGCTGATGCAGGTCCTCCACCAGGGCGCTGACCCCCTGGTCGAAGGGTGGCAGGTTGTCCCGTCCCCGCTTGAAATTGCCGCCGTGCCAATCCCAGAAGCTGAAGCTGACGGTGACGCAACGAACTCCGGCCTCCACCAGCCTGCGCGCCAGCAGGAACTGCCCCATCAGCCGCGGGGCGGCGTCCCCCTGATGCTGCGGGGTTCCCTCTCCGTAGCGCTCGCGGATGCGCGGATCTTCCTTCTCCAG
>JAPOZE010000609.1:0-6987 GCA_026706225.1 Acidobacteriota bacterium | reverse complement strand
AGGAGTGGCGGTTCTTGGCCCCGACGATGGTTCGCAGGAGCACCAGCTTGTCGGTCATCTTGGCCAGGCGGGGGAGATGCTCGCAGATCTGAATGCCCGATACATTGGTGGGGATGGGCTTGAACTCCCCGCGAATCTCCGAGGGCGCGTCCATTTTGAGCTCGAACATGTCCTGGTGCGGCGGCCCGCCGGGGAGATAGATCATGATGATGGCCTTGCCGGATTTCCCCACGCCGGCCTGGCGCTCGGCCCGCAACAGTTGCGGCATGGAGAGTCCTCCCATGCCCAGGGCCCCGATCTTGATGAAGTTGCGCCGGTGGATCCCGTCGCAAAGCCGCTGCTGTTGTCCTTGGATGGTGAGCATTGTCCGTCGCCCCCGTTCCCTGAGCCGCCATGCAGCCAGGGTGAGTGGTTCTCCGGGCGTGGCCCGGAGATCGATTGCCGATGAGTTAAGGAAATTTACCACTTGCGGTAAGAATTTGTAAAGGATTTGGCGATATTCGCGAGTTCTTTGTCGGCCGGTCTCCGGGGTAGCGCGAACCCGGCAATCCGATCGTCGGGATGTTGTACAATGCGGCCCTGTGGAATGATGAATGATGAGTGATGAATGATGAATCATTTCAGGTTCTCCTGTTTCAGCGTTTTCACGCTCGTGGCCGGTATGGCCGTCAGTACGTCTGCCTCTGAGGCGGCGACCGGGCCTTCGGCGCCCGGGGGTCCCTTCGGCGCCGACGTCTCCTGCCTGGCTGTCGATCCGGAAGATTCCCGGAGGGTCTACCTGGCAACGACTCGAGGAAGCCTCTTCACCAGCAGCGACGGGGGCCGGAGCTGGAAACCGGGCGCCAGGGGGCTGACCGGCAGTCCCGTCGAGGCTTTGGCGGTGGCTCCTTCGGATCCTCGAATTCTCTACCTGGGGACCTCGTCCGGAGCGGTGTTCAGGAGCTCCGACCGGGGCGCCTCCTGGACCGCCCGATTGCACGGGTTGCCCGGTCATCCGGTCAAGGCCCTGCGGGTCCATCCCCGCAAGGCCTCCATCGCCTACGCGGGCACTTTCGGCGGGGGTGTGTTCAGAACGAGCAATGGCGGGAGAACCTGGAAGGCGGGCAACCGGGGCCTGGCCGGAAGCCAGGTGGAAGTCCTGGCCATGGATCCGCAAGCGCCCCGGACGCTTTACGCCGGCACCCACCGCAAGGGTCTCTTCAAGAGCCTGGACGGAGGCAAGACCTGGAAGAGCAGCGGCTTGAACGATCGTTGGATTACGGCGGCGGCGGTGGATGGTGACGATCCGGCGGTCCTGTACGTCAGCACCGACGACAACCTGGGCGGCATGGTCTACCGCAGTCCGGACGGCGGGGAGACCTGGAAGCTGGTCAGGAAAGGCGCCGTGGTCCTCGACCTGGCCCTGATTGGTTCGAGTCCGGCTGCCGCATTTGCCGGCACCCTGAACGAGGGATTGCTGACGACGGCTGACGGGGGAGAGAAGTGGAAGACGAATCACGGGGGGCTGCCCGATCTGTTTCCGGTGACGGCCCTGGCCTCCCTTGCCGATGACGGCTCCATCCTGCTGGCGGGCACAGCCGGCGGAGGGGTTTTCCTGAGCACCGACGGAGGCGCCGCCTGGGAGGACTCGAATCAGGGGATGACCGATGTCCTGGTGCAGGCCCTGGCGTTCGATCCCGCCAATTCCGACCTGGCCTACGCCGGCACCCTGGGCTCCGGCATCTTCAAGAGTTCCGACGGTGGCCTCAAGTGGGAACCCGGCAACCAGGGCTTGACCGAGTCGCGGGTGGAGACTCTCCTGATCGATCCCTCCGACCCCGGCAACCTCTACGCCGGCACCTTTGGGGGCGGGGTCTTCAAGAGCACCGACAAGGGAGCCAGTTGGACCGCGGCCAACCGGGGGTTGCCGCCTGTGAGCCTGGTCCGGTCGCTGCTGGCGGATCCTGCCAGGTCTTCGGTGCTTTATGCCGCCGTCGACGGGGAGGGCGTTTTCAAGACCGAGGATGCCGCCTCTTCCTGGAAGTCGGTCAACCGCGGAATGACGGAAAAGAGCGTACGGGCTCTGGCCATGGACCCGGCTGCGGCCGGCACCCTTTACGCGGCCACCGACGGCTCGGGAGTGTTCAAGTCGGCCGACGGTGGGGAGACCTGGAAGGGCGATGCCCAGGCGTTGCCCGGCCTCATCATCGATGCTTTGGCGGTCGGTCCGCCCCCTTCCCGCATCCTCTACGCCGGCTCTTTCGGGGATGGGGTGTTCATGAGCAGCGACCAGGGGGCGACCTGGTCGCCGGCCAACCGGGGATTGCCTGCATTTCCGGTGGTGCGGGACTTGCTCGTCGATCCCTCCAAGCCGTCCATTCTCTACGCGGCCCTGCGGCGCGGGCTCTTCAGGAGCCTCGACGGTGGAGCCAACTGGGAGGTGCTGGGATCGGGCCGGCAAGGTCCGGGAGCGACCGGCCTCCCTGCAGGCCGGCTCCACACCCTGGTCCTGGCCGGTTCGGGTCCGGTCCGTCTCTTTGCCGGGACCTCGATGGGCGTGCTGCAACTGACACCCGGGACCCAGCCGCAGGGCGGTCCCGACTAACTGGTGTTCTGTCTCAGAAATAGGGTTGCCAGATTTCGGAGCGCAACGGCACCGTATTCTAGGAGCGATGACGAGCCAATGCTATTCATTGCGAGGAGGAGCGACGACGAAGACGGTGCCGTTCCGCCCGAACCCGGAGGGCCGATGGAGGTTCCGGGACGGGAGAGCACAATGGTGCCGGTTGGCTGAAACGCGACGAGCTTCTCCTACCGACCGTTTCCCGGTGGAACCTCCATCGGAGATGGTAACCTTATTTCTGAGGCAGGACACCTGATCAAGGGAGGTTCTGGTGAAGCCATTTCTGGATTCCACGGACATTGTTGGGGATGCATCGGAGCTGAGACGGCGCATGGACCGGGATGGCTACCTGTACGTCAGGGGCCTGTTGCCGCGCGAACTGCTGGAGGTGCTTCGCCTGAAATGGCTCGAGGTCCTGGAGGAAGTCGGCTGGACGAAGGACGGAGCCGGGGAGGAAGGCGTCGCCAACCTGGAGGCCTTCTGCGTGGAGCCCGAACGGCCCTACATGGAGGTCATGACCCGGGTGTTGTCGATCATGGAATTCCAGTCCATCCAGCACCATCCCGGCCTGCTGGCGGTGCTGGAGCGGCTGGTGGGAGGACAGGTCCTGCCCCATCCGCGATTGATCGGGCGGACCATCTTTCCCCAAAAAGTGGAGTACACCACCCCGCCGCACCAGGACTGGGTCCCCATCCAGGGGACCGCGGAGACCTACACGGCCTGGTTCCCGGTGAGTGACCTGGCCGGGGAGATGGGGGGCTTGCAGCTCTCCAGCGGTTCTCATCGGGGCGGAGTCTACGAATTTCGCCCGGCGCTGGGGGCCGGCGGCATGGAGGTGACGGACAAGCTGCCGGGAGAGTGGGTCCACAACCCGGTGGAGCAGGGCGACGTGCTCTTCTTTCACAGCCACATGGTTCACAAGGGTGTTGCCAACCGAAGCAACCGGCTGCGCCTCTCCATGGATGCCCGCTTCCAGAGAGTCGACCAGCCCATCGCTCCCGGAAGCCTGGAACCCCACGGCAAGGAAGTGCGCAACTGGGAACAGGTCTATGCCGACTGGCCCGCTGAAAGCCCGCTGAAATACTATTGGCGGAAATTTCCGCTCAAGATTCAACCCTTCGATCCCAGCTATTTCGAGACGCGGGACCGGCTGGGACTGGAGTTGGGCGCGGCCGGGGACCCCCGGGCCCGCTCGGTCCTGCAACGCATCGTCGCCCGGGACACCGACCCGGCAAAACGCGCCAGGGCCGCCAGCCTGCTGGCCCAACTGGAGCAAAGCGCCGGTAGCTGAACCACGTTTCCGGCCTAGGGTTGTGATAGGCTGTCTCAAACGCCGGGGGCCGCGCCGCAAAGGAAGCGTTGAGGGCGCTTCCCCCCGGCATCGGAAATAGTTGCCGGAGGGTTCCGGCCGGTGGGGAACCACCGCCGGGCCCGGGGCCGACGAGGAACCGGATCCGCCATGTATACCTTGCTACACTCCCTGCCTCTTTCCCGAATCGCACTGGAGCAGCTTCCCGCTGCGGCCGGCGCCCTGGTCGTGGCCGAGATCTTCTACAAGTTCGGAAGTTTCAGCCTGGAGTGCCTGGCTTTTCTGGCCACCTGGTACGCGTTCGACCTGGTTCTTTCCCGGTTTCGCAGAGGGCGTCGCGGGTCGATCTGACAAAGATCGCTCTTTTCGGGCGCTGCCGGGTTGAAGCCCAGAGAAACCTTCCCCGGGATCTATCTTTTCCGGCGGCGACTTGCTATCATTTCCAGGATCCATATCAGCAAAAAACAAAATTGCCGGGGAGGACCAGGATGCGATCGATCACCAGACGAAGCTTCATGATTGCGGGAGCCGGTGGGTTGGCCCAGTTGCTGCATGCCGGCCCCAGGCCCAAGCGGGCCGGAGCAGGCGGCCGGAAACGGCGGCTTCTGTTCAATTGGGACGGGTCCATGATTCACTGCTGGGGCCGAACCGCCTTGCCCCATTCCTATGGGCCCCTCACGCGGGAGCAGTTCACTTCCCTGGTCTTTGCGCCTATCGAGAACACCGGCGTGGACACCCTCATGTTCAGCTTCGGCAGCGGCAACGTGGCCGAATACCAGAGCAACGTGCTGGAGTGGCCGGGCGAGGCCGACCGGTTCAAGTTCCCGGAGAGCAAGACCTGGCACGGCGGGATCGAGGTCGACCCCAAGGACCAGTACCTCAACCCCAAGAGCCTGGCCGACGCCGGCCACAATCCTCCCAAGGTGATCCTGGAGGAATGCCGCAAGCGCGGCCTGGATGCCTTCGTCTCCCTCAGGATGAACGACATCCACGACGGCCAGCACGCCAGAGGCGCCCTGCCCAACCCGGAACTGCCCACCTTCAAGCGGATCAATCCCGACTGGCTGGTGGACGATCTCGACTGGTGGACGGCGCTGAACTTCGCCCATCCCAGGGTCCGGGCCCTGAAGCTCAAGGTGGCCGAGGAGTTTTTCGATCGCTGGGATTTCGACGGCATCGAGTTGGACTGGTTGCGGCACACGCTCTACTTCCAGCGGGGCACCGAGCGGGAAAACGGGAAGTACCTGACCGAGTTCATGCGCGCTATCCGCAAGAGCCTCAACGAGAAGGCCAAGCGCCGGGGCCGGCCCATCGAGATCGCCATCCGCATTCCGGAGAAGCTGGAGTGGTGCGCACTGGGCGGTTTCGAAATCGAGAAGTGGATCGAAGAGGACCTGGCGGACATGCTGATCCTGGGCCAGGGATTGACCGAGCTGCCGACGCTGGGCGAGTTTCGAGGACTGATGAAGGCCCGCCAACTCCCCATCTATCCCAGCCTCTACAGCTACGGGAACAGCTACCGGGTCAGCCCGGACGAGGTCATCCGGGGAAGCGCCGCCAACCTGTGGCGGGACGGCGCCGACGGCCTCTACACCTTCAACTGGTTCATGTACGGCAGTTGGCGGAAGCACCTGCTGAACGAGATCGCCGATCCCAAGCGCATGAGGAAGAAGGACAAGCACTACACGGCCGTTCAGCGGTTCGAGGCCAGCCCCCGGGCCCCGGGCGCCGACTACGTGCGCTACAACACCGTTTCCAAGGGCGCTCCGGTCCCCTTCAACCTGAACGTGGCCGACGGCGCCAAGTCGCTCGACATGCCGGTGGCCGACGACTTCAAGACCAGCAAGCCCCGCACGGCCGAGCTGTGGCTGGCTCTGGACTACTCCAAGCCCGGCGACCGCCTGACGGTTTCGGTGGGCGACACCGTGCTGGAGCCCGCGGGAGTGGACGTGGCCGCCAGTTGGCAGGAGGTGGGATACCGGATCGCCCCCCTGCCCGGCAACGGCATGATCGGATTCCCCTCCGACAAACCCTTCGACATGCACTTCAAGGCCCTGAAGTTTCCGGTCCCCATGGCGGCCCTCAAGACCGGCCGCAACCCGGTGTCCATCCGGCTGAACTACCGGGGGCCCGGTTCGGACAAGCCCCTGAGGATCCGCCGAGTCGAGCTGGTCACCCGAATGTCCGAGACCCGGACCATCAGCCGCGCCGCCGTATAGTCCACATCTGATTTGGGGCTCCTGCCTCGCCCTCCCGGTTGGCGCCGGTGGGTGGCCGCTCCGCCCGGAGCGGCCGGTCGGGGCCTCGTCCCTGAGCAGCACCTCTCTCGCAATTCATTCACGTTATTGCGGTTGCAGTACAACCTTACTGTCAGGTCAAGGCAATGGCGGAAGAGTCGGATGTCCTGGTGATTGGCGGCGGGGCGGTGGGGGTCTGCACGGCCTACTACCTGGCCCAAAAGGGTTGCCGGGTCACCTTGATCGAGAAGGGGGAGATCTGTTCCGGCTGCTCTTACGGCAACGCCTGCATGATCGTGCCCAGTCACGCCATGCCGGTCCCGGCGCCGGGTGTCATCGGCAAGTCCCTGAAGTGGATGTTCAGGGAAGACAGCCCCCTGCTGATCCGGCCCCGGCTGGACTGGCAGCTCCTTTCCTGGCTGCTGCGGTTCGCCGCCTCCTGCCGCCACCGGCCCATGGAACGAGCCATCCCCGTTCTACGGGACCTGGGCCGCGCCAGCCTGCTCCTGTTTCGGGAGTTGGCCGCCTCGGAAGGCCTCAGCTTCGACTTCGAGCAGCGGGGGCTGATGAGCGTTTACACGACCGCGGCCGGAATGGAGGAGGGGAGGGAGGAGGCCGAGATCATGGCCGGGCACGGCCTGGATCTCAAGGTCCTGTCAGGGGACCAGGCCCGGGAACTGGAGCCCGCGCTCAACCGGAGGGTGGTGGGCGCTCACTATTCCACCGAGGACGCCCATGGCAATTCCCGTCGGTTTGTCACCGGCCTGGGAGCAACCCTCGGCAAGCATGGGGTGGCCGTGAGGACGGGTACCGAAGTGACGGGCTGGCTGCTGGAGGGA
>JAPOZE010000218.1:12898-14290 GCA_026706225.1 Acidobacteriota bacterium | reverse complement strand
ACCCGAGACCGAGGTGGTGATCTACGACCACGCCGCCGCTGTCAGGAGCCGCCCCTCCGCCGGAGAGGACATGGCCGACACCCTGGCGCTCATGAGCGACTGGAGCTACGGACTGCCGTTTGCCACCGTCCTGTCCAACGGGGAGGTTCTGATCCTCTACTATGCGGGAGCCGTCGAACGGATGGACGTGGAGTGGGTGCGCTTGTCCTGTTGAGGGCCCTCAATAGCGCCGGCGGCGGGACGGCACTAACCTCTTCGGTCCCCAGCGGGTCAGGAAGCGCTTGAACCTGCGGGCGTGGTAGGACTTGCCCTTTTCCAGCCTGGCGGTGTCCTGCGAGTGCAGCAGCTTCCCCTGCCCGTCCAGCACGAAGAAGTGGGGATAACCGGCCACCTCGGGGTAGCGCGAGAGCACCTCTTCGTTCTCGTTCTCCGGGCTGTAGTTCACCTTGACCACCACGAAGTTCCTCTCCAACAGGGCGTTCAGCTTTTTACGCTGCTTCAGGTAGGTGTCCAGTCGGTGGCACCAGACGCACCACTCGCCCCCGACCTCGATCAGCACGTGCCGCTTCGAGCGCCCGGCCTCGGCCACGGCGGCCTCGATGTCGGCGGCGGCATCGCGCTTGGGGTCGTACTGCTGCACCGGCTGGTACGGGGGGGCAGCCTGCTCGGCGGCGAAGGCAGGCAGGAGAAGGGCGAGGATCGCCGGAAGCATGAAGAGCGCCGGCCGGATCGGCCTGGTGGTCACGAAAAACCTCCTGGACTTCCCGCACACCCGGGTGGGCGGATCATGGGCGAGTGAAACAACGGACCTATAGGACCTTATCAACAGGACGAGAAGCCGGTACGCAGCAAGCGGATGCCCACCCGGGAGCGCGGGCGTCCCGCCCGCACCACACTGGCAAGGCCTCACCCGACTCCTCCACGCGGGTCGACCGAGGACGGCGCCAGGAGTCTGCTTCGGCCGAGCCCATGCCGTTCCCGCCGGCAGGGCGGCCGGGTGCCCCATCGCAGGGAAACTGAGCGGCACACAACGGGAGTGCATGCGGGCGGGACGCCCGCGCTCCCGGGTGGGCGCCTCCTCCCGTCACTCTTGCTGCTCGAGGGGGCAGAGCCGTCACGCTTACCGGATCAGGACGTTGCTGGCGTACTGTCCCGCCTTGCCGTCGATCGCGATCTCGGCAATCAGCCTGTATTCGCCGGGAGCGGAAGGCGTATAGGCGCAGAGTTGACCGGTGGTTTCCGTTCCTTCGACGTCGTTCCATTCTTCGTCCGGACCGGCCCGAGTCTGCCACTTGGAATGGAGAACGGCGAAGTGGGTGCCGGCGACGGACACGTTTTCGACCGCGATGCAGCCTTCGCTCGAAACGGGACCGAACCTGACCCGGCCGGGCG
>JAPOZE010000218.1:0-12888 GCA_026706225.1 Acidobacteriota bacterium | reverse complement strand
GAGCCCTTGCAGTCGCACGAATCCATCGGCGCCCACTCCGACGCGCTCGAAGATGAGGAGTCCCGTCCCTTCGGTGCTGAGGTAGGCATGCCTGCCGTCGGGACTCGCCACAAAAAATCGCGTGTGGCCGAACCGGGGAATGGGGTTGTTGAAGCGATCCGGCTGCCAGGCGGCTACGAAGTCGGTCGGGGCCAGCTCACCGGTTTCCGGCTGCCACTGCACGCCGAAGGCCGAATCCTTGCAGAACAGGTCGACTGCCGGAGCTCCTCTTCTGGCGATTCCCCCGCACCGGTTGTCGAAGCCGAAGTACCTCAGAGGCTGGTTCCAGAATGGCGGCAAATTGGCGACCAGGCGCGGACTTGAGGGATCGTCTTCCAGTCGGAACAGGTTGGATCTCGTGCCGTTGTTGTCGAAGGCGAACAGATAGCGGTCGTCGCTGCTGATCGCAATGGACTCCAGGTTCCACAAGCCCGGTTCGGCGCCTCCTGCCTGAGTGAGAGCCCCTGTTTCCCCGTCGCGCTCGAAGACCAGAATCGAGGTGTGGGTGGCCGCGTAGACGTGGCTGCCGCCGTTGGAGAGGAGCGCGCGCTTCAGCCCGGGAACGGCCAGGGTCTGGACATGGCGCAGGTCGGTCGGCGTATCGAAGGCCAGAACCTGGAGTTGACCCAGCATGGGATCGACCGTATGGATGAAGGATCCCCCGGAGTCCATGAAGACGTCGCCGCTGCAATTGGCGGCGCCGGACAGATCGGTGACCGACAGCATGCCCTCGTCCCGAAGTTCCCGATGGGTTTGGTCGACCGGCGCAAAGCGGCGCCAGGCCCCGCAGCGATGGGCATAGAGCGCGTCCCTGCGTGCGTCCCAGACCAGCGAACTGTCCCCCAGATCATGGTTTGCCAACTCCTGAAGCAGGGTCAGGTTTCCGGTCGCCGGGTCGCGCTCGAACACTTGAAGGCCAAGCCCTGAAGCCAGGTAGAGGAGCGTTCCGCGGGTATTGAGGGCCAGGCTGGCCGGATCCCCAAGCGCCACCGGGTTGCCGCCGGCGTCCAGGTCCCCGTCGGCCAGGCTTCCGACGTACTTGAGCCAGACCGGGGCCTCGCTTTCATCCCAATGCAAGGTGAACTCGCCGCCGGATCCTTCGCCTCGGGACCCGAGCCGGATCCTGTAGCGGGACCCCGCCTGGGCAAAAAAGACAACCTCGACGGCGTGGGACTGGCTCCATTCCGGCGGATGGCTGCTTCTCACCAACTCGAGCGGTCCGAAGCCTCCGGGGGCTTCCCGGTAGGCGGCCAGCACCCAGGGAGAGAAGGGCTCGTCGATCCGGAATCTGTACCATCCGGAAGCGGGCGCTTCGTACGTCCACCAGAGCGAGGAGTGGCCCAGTGGACCGACGCGTTCGCTCGGCTCCATGGTCGCAAAGCGATTCGACCCGGCCATCGAACCCATGGCTCCCACCAGCGGCGCTGCGTTGGTGAAACGGTCGTTGCCGGGAGTGGGTCCCCAGACAATTCTGGCGGCGGCCCCTCCTATTGAATAGGCTGAGAGGTCGCCGGTCGGAAAGCCGGCCGCGATCCAGTACCGCTGCCCGGCCGCGGCCTGAAAGACGAAATCGGACGGGTCGGCATCCATTCGGCTCTCGGCAACCAGCTGCAGGTCTTCGACGGAGCTTCCGGTAAACACGGTCACCCGCAGCCTCGAATGGGTCGGGAAGAGCGAAAAGGACAAGCCTCCGGGGTCGGTCAGGCTCCAGGTATAACGGCCGTCCGCCGGCGCTTCCCACACCCACCACTTCGTCCGGACTCCGCTCTCGGCAGGCTCTCCGGGCTCCACCGTCGCCAGGGGATCCACCTCGAGGAGGTGTTCCGACGACAGCACGCTCTCGATGGGTTCCGCACCCGCAATGTCGTCGTTCGGAGAGCGGGGAACGAAGGGCAGCGGCGACCATCTCAACGGGTAGGCGCCTCCGGAGGAATAGGCCGTGAGCTCGGCGACGGCGATGAGATACTCCCTTCCCGCCCCGGCGTTGACAACGGAGCGCTCCACGGGGAAGCTCGACACCAGCCTGAGCCGGCTAAAGCTGTCCGTGGCCGTGGCGTCGGGTGGGAAGAGGTCTCTCTCGTAGACGCCGGCCTCGGGTGCGCCTTCCTCGAACACGAAGACACGCCGCGGGGCATCGCTCTGGAACAGCCACAGGCCATCGCCGGGCGCGGTCCACCGGTACCAAGTCGTGGCCGCCGCGAACCCGAACCACTCGCCAGGCTCCAGGGTGGCCCCCCGGTTGTTGCCATGGACCACGCCGGCCGGCCCCTCGATCGGGCTGGCTTCCGCCAGGTTGTCGTTGGCGGGGCGGGATCCCCTGGCCCAGCGGAGCTCCAGGGCCGCGCCTCTTGCATCTTTGCTCACCCGGATGCGATAGGTTTGTCCCTGCTCGGCGAAGAATGTCGACCCCCACTGGCCGGAGGCGATCTCCTCCAGCGCCGCGATGTGGTCGCCCCGAAACACGTGGATGCCGTCGTCGCGCATGTCCCCGGGATGAGCAGGCGGGGGAATGTCGAAATGGACCGGACCGCCGGCCGGTGCCGTCCACCTGTACCAGACAGAACCGGCCGGGCGTCCCCGGCGGGAGGTGAACAGAGGTTCTCCCGGCTCCGGCGTGGCCAGCAGAAGATCCAGAGGCAGTGACCCCTCCGGTCCCTCGATCGAAGCTGCCGCCTGGAAGTCGTCGTTGGGGGGCCTGCCGGCAATCCCGGATGGGCCCCGGCTTCCCCCACCCACCCCGACCGACGCCCATGACGCCCGCGCGTTCCAGGCGCTCGCGGTGAAGTAGAGGCGCGCCATGTTCGACTCCCCGGTGTAGGAGACCCTCAACTTGGTTTCACGGGACTCCCCAACCGAGATTTCGCCGATCGGGATCGAGGACCCCAGGGGGACGGGGGAGGGCTCGATCGCTTCCTGTCCCGGAAATGCGGGCATCCCGGGTTCCGGCCCATCGGGTTCCGGCGCACCGAGTTCACCCGACAGATCCACTGTCACGCCATCTTCGCGGGACACCTCCACGGCGTGGATCCGCACCTGACCGCAGCCGGACGGGCCTCCCGTGTCCCGGCAGTCGATGTGGAGCCGGGTTCCGGAGGCCACGTAGGCGTCCGCGCTCAGGGTCAGGGTCAGTTCCTGTTCCTGTCCGCCCGCGAGGGCGCTGCTGTCGGCGGAGATCCTCAGGTTGGGGGTGGAGGCGCCCCGGATCACCGTCCAGGCCAGCGCCGCCCGAGGCGGGGCGGTGTAGATGCGGTGGGCCGCCACCTTGGCCCGGTAGAGCCCCGGTTGCGGATTCCGGAGGATGATCCACTCCACGTTGTCCAGGCGGGACGACGAAACATGCTCCCCGCAGGCGACGGCGGCGCAATCGCCGTCCCGGTCGAGCCACAGGTCGAGATCGTTCAACACGGCGCTGCCGATGTTGTCGGTGGGCGGCTCATCCCAGGTCAGCACCAGGTCGACTCGGCTGGCGCCATCCGGCACCAGGATGTCCTGGTAGGCGTACTGGCCGGCCCGCAGCTCGGAGGCGGCGGCGGCGCCGCTCCAGCCGTCGGCTCGGTCCCGGTTGAGCACGCCGGTTCGTGCGGAAACCTTGCCCAGTCCGTACTGGGCGTGCAGTGTTCCCGGCCCGTCGCTGTTGGTTGCGGGGAACGCCGCTGCGTCTTCCAGCCAGGGGTCCGGCCGGATGGCGCCGGCCATCAGCCGAGCCCGGGCCAGCGCAGGCTGCTCCCGGAAGGCGGGGACCGCATCCATCAGCAGGGCGGCTACCCCGGCCACCGAAGGCGAGGAGAAACTGGTGCCGTTGGTGCGAGCATAACCCCCGCGGCTGCCCCCGCCCCGGGTCGAGTGGATGCCGACGCCGGTGGCGACCACCTGGGGCGCCAGGCGTCCGTCGAAGGTGGGCCCATGGCTGCTGAAGGCTGCGATGTCCCCGCTGTCCAACACGGCGCCGACGGCCAGCGAGTTCTTGGCAGCGGCGAAGTCGGAAAATCCATTGATCCCTTCATTGGATTGCGCCACCACATAGAGCTGACGCTGACTCCAGACGATGGAGTCAAGCTTGCGCTCTTCCACGCCCCTTCCCTCGAATCCCCTGGAGGAGTCACCCAGGCTCACGTTGACGACCAGGGGTTTGACCGGAAGCGACGGGCTGGCTGCTTCGGCGCACTCGGTCGGGCGGGCGAGAAAATCCATGGCTCGATGGATGCCGTCTCCGAATCCTAATCCGGAACTGTTCAAGACCTTGGCGAAACGGATGTGGCGCACCGCAGGCGCCATGCCGGCGAAACGGGGTTCGAGGTAGCCGTTCCCAAGGATGGTTCCGGTGACGTGGGTTCCGTGTGAACCTGCATCGATCCACAGGTCTTCGGACTCGTTGGTCCCGCCGAACCCGAGGAAGTCGAGATTCAGCGAAAAGTTGGCCCCGCAAATGCTTTCCCGGTTCGAGGCGATGTCGGGATGGTTGATATTGAGCCCGGTATCCATGACGCCGATTGGGACCGAGGCGCCGCCGATGCCCGAAAAGAGTCCGGGAACCCCATCGAATCGTCTCAGGGCATCGGCGCCCATGGCGGGAACAGCCGTGTCGAGCCTGGATTGGAAGATGCCGATGGGCTCGACGGCCAGCACGAAATCGGCGGCCGCGATCGCCTCCAGCCGAGCCCGGGGGACGTTGGCCGCATAGACCCGGATTCTCGGGTCGAAGCGGCCCACCACCGCCCCCAGGTCCTCGAGCGCTTGCCGCCAGCGGGAGTCGGGATCGCCGCTCATCAGAGTGATGAACACGGGCGTCGCTTCCCCGGGGGAGGCCTCCGGCGATGGAGTTGCAAGCTCTCGGGCGAGTTTCCTCTCCGGGGGGAGGGCGCCCAGACCGCCGACCTCCGGCAAGGCGGCGATCGCTTGCAGGCGGGCCACGTCGCCCGGGAGCCTGGCCCGCACGAGCGCTCCCGAGGAACCGACGACCCGGGCCCCCGTTCCTTCGAGCGCCTGCATCAGGTCATCGGCCGTGGCTTCCGCAGCGAGCCCGATCCAGCCGAAGGACCAGTCACGCCCGGCTGCGTCGGCCTGGGCCGACAACATCCGGATCGAGGTCTCCGTCCCAAGCCAGTCGAGATCCGGCAGGGGGCTTTCACCCCCGGCGCCCATCTCACTCTCGATTCGCCCCCGGGGCATGTCCCCCCGGTAGGACACGAATGAATAACCGGCGGGTGGCGATGGAGTCGGACCGGGCCCTCTCTGTTCGGAAACGGCTGCCGTGGCGGAAGATCGAGGCGCGGCTTCAATGTCCGGCTCCGGGAGAACTCCACGGCTTTCCTCGGAAATCCGGGCGGCGGCTGCTCGGGTCATCATGGATTGCTGCGCCGGGGCCAACCGCGCCTTTTCCCGGCCCTCACGAGGGGAAGTCTCGGAAGTGGCCACGTGAGCCGAGCCTGCGATCAGGCAGAGGACGCCAAGGATCATGAGACTGCTTCGGGTAGCTGTCTGCACAGTCGAATTCCCTTGGATCCTGTTCAAGCCATGAGTCTTGCAGAGCCGGCTGACCGCTGCCCGGATGTGGTTTTCGAGAGGTTCGGTCACCTGTCGTTACCCCGATATCGAGATCTCGGAAATCGTCCAGCTCCCGTCGTCGTTCCTGCCGGCCACGAAGGTGACCCGATACTGATTCACCGCGGCATTGCTCAAGTTGTGGGCTGTTCCGGAACAGGTTGTAAAGACACCGATACTCAAACAGCTTGTGCCGTTGGCGTTCACCGTGAATGTCCCGATCCGGCTGTTCCCGCTGTTGACGTTGCATCGGCCTCCAGACTCCAGGACGGTTCCGGCAGTGCACGCCTGGGACTCGCCGGCGTCGGTGGGTGGTCCGGCTCCGCCTTCCGGTTTCATTGGATAAACCAGGGTTCCATCGTTGGTCCGGTTGTCGACCGACACCGCCCGAAGGTAGGTGCCGCCGCTTGTATTCCATTGGATCCATCCGAAGTCCACCCTGGCGGTAATGGGTTTCTGCTGCCAGGAGTAGGGCGCCATTTCAAAGTCGAGGGTTTCGATCAGCCCGGACTCGTCGGAGACTTCGGCTTGAACCGAAACAGGCTCATCGCTTGGATTGAAAGCGCCAATGTTGGTTCTTTGATCCCCATTGACGGAGACTCCGAAATTGTAGGCGCGGTCTCCTTCATCGACCATCGGAGCGATCCCATTGACGACCGGCGTGCCGAAACGGCCGTCCCCCGAGTCCCAATAGACCTCGGCCGTCAAGTAGAACTTGTAGCGGGACCCGGTAGCATCGCCGGCATCACTGTCACTCTCGGACTGAAGCACCACCGATCCGTTTCCCGTATAGTCGAACACCCTCCTGAGAAAATTGTCCCACCCTCTGTAGTGACTCGCCGGCATGGATATGATTTTCCGACCCACCAGGCCATTGGGACCGTAGAGAGTGGCCGTAATGGAATATTCATGGGTAGTCCGGTTGGCGATCACGACCCGGGTCCTGAAGCTCTTCACGTGCGCCGCCGTGGGAATCACGGCATGCGAAGTGGGCCGAGCGTACCCCAGCGCACTCACGTCTCGTTGCAAAACCGACGTCTCCGCGAAGGCAAGCGTCCCGAGATAGATCAATAGGGCGCAACAGGCAATGAGGTGTTTCATGGTTCTCTCTTGTGTCTATTCTACGGATCCTCTCCGACTCGAGAGTGGTGGAGTCCTTGGGCAATCCGTCCCGGAAAGCCGAAGTGGGAGTACTTCCCTTCCCGTGAGCTGGTGAAACCTGCTTTTATTGTAGCAGTAATGAATGAGCGGCAAAGCGGCCGCTTTGCGCTGAGAGTCTACTTGGCGAGAACGGCAGCGGACTGCTTCAGCGGCACCCGAAAGCCCACCCTGGTGCGGCCGGCGGTCGATTCCACCTGGAGCCGGCCCTGCTCCCCGTAACAGAGCCGCAGCCGGCGGCGGACGTTCTCCAGGCCCTGCCCGCTTTCCCCCGGCCCGGAGGACTGAAAGCCCGGGCCGTCGTCGGAGACGGTGACCTCGAGGACGCCGTCCTCCACCTCGGCTTCCAACCCGATGCTTCCGCCCTCGGCCATCCGGCTGATCCCGTGCTTGACGGCGTTCTCGACCAGGGGCTGGATCGACAGGGCCGGGATTTCCACCCCGAGGGCCTGTCGGCTGACATCGATCCGGGTGGCCAGGCGGCGCCCCAGGCGCAACCGCTCCACCTCCAGGTAGGCCCGAACGGTCCGAAGCTCCTCTTCCAGCGGCACCTGCTGGCGATTCCCCTGCAGCAGGTAGCGAAAGATCTCGGCCAGGTTGACCACGGTGCGGCGGGCCTCGTCGGCTGCCCGGGGAATGAGGCCGTAGAGGGCATTGAGGGAGTTGAAGAGAAAGTGAGGATTGATCTGCGCCCGCAGGGCCTGCAACTCGGCCCGGGTGGCCAGACCCTGGAGCTCGGCGCGCCTGCGGCGAGCCACCTGAGCCACCACCTCGGTCGCCAGGCGGTTCAGGTCCTCCAGGTCTTCACTGAGATAGCGCCTGCCGGCCAGCCGGGCGCTCAAGAGCAGCACCTGCCGGTCTCCCTCGGCAAACCGCAGGGGCACCGCCACCTCGGCCCAGCGCCGGGGGCCCAGTTCCGAACTCTGGCCTCGGTCCAGAATCTGCGGGCGCAGCCCCTCCCCGACAACCGCCTCGGCAATTTCACTTTCCTCCAGGAGCTCCACCCGGCGGGCCTTGGCGAAGGATGCCGCTACCTCGGCCGCCTGCCGCAGGAATACTTCCTCGTTCCCGGCGCCTCCGGACAGGGCCTGCAGCCTCTGCAGCGCCGCCCTCAGGTTACCCCTGCGGAAGACACGCCGCTCCACCCATTTCTCGAGGTGGCCGCGAAACGCGGAAAAGCCAAGCAGCGCCAGGCCCACCCCGGTGATGGTCACCGCCAGTGAAAATCCTCCGTGCGGGGAGGCGGGATCGAGCTCCAAGCGGCTCAACAGCCCGATCAGGCCCACCGCGAAAAACACCGCCAGCAGCGCATTCCCCAGAAAGCGAACGAAGACGTCCAGCAGCAGAAAGCGGTAGTCCTGCAGCAGCACCACCAGCGCCAGCGGGATGCCGGCATGGTGCACCAGGAGCTCATGGGCCCAGGCATCGGGTCCGTGGGCCTCGCCGAAGTGGGCGAAGGAAACGGCAAACAGGAACAGGGCCATGGCGCCCAGCATGCGCATCCCCGCCCCCTTGCGCTGCTGCTGGTCCTGCCAGAGGGCCAGGGCCGCCAGAACGGCCAGGGAACCGAATCCGAAGGTGATCAGCCGCAGCCCGAACTGATGGGAAGCAACCCCGGTGCCGAAGATTGCAGCCAGGTGGATGCCGCAGGCCAGCAGACCCACTCCGTAGCCGATCCAGCAGAGCAGGGATCGCCGGGAGCCCAGCGAGACATGCAGCAGCACGCTCGGCAGCAGGCTCAAGGTGGCAAAGCTTCCCGCCACCATCACGCGCCGCGCCAGGCTGGGCGAATCCGCCGCCGCAAGCACTCCCAGCGAGCCGGCGTTCCACAACAGGGCCAGCAGGGCCGCCCCGCCCGGCAGCCGGATGTCCCCGAGGAGAGACCGCCGGCGGCTGCGCCAGAGGAAGTAGAGAAAACCGCTGAATGCCGCCAGCCCAAAGATGTGCCCCAGGGTATTGACCAGCAGCGGCAGGTGAATGGCGGGGGAATTGTCCATGGATCGCGCCTGCTCTCATCAGTATACGATATGAGCGGTCATTTTCCATCGGGTCGCTGGCGCTGGTGCATACTAGGGGCTTCGGGAGAAAGGCCGGGACTCTCCTGGATCGTCCGTCGCGCAAGGCCTGCCGCACCATCCGGCGGTGGCCGCCGGGGGGCAATAGCGGGCACCGCAGGGCGGATACATCCCGGCCCGGTCCGACGAATTCCGCCCACGGGCCCGATGGGGCCGCCGGTGCGGACGATCCTCCCGCCGGTCGAAACCCCTTCGGCCCTGACCACGGAATCGGCTTATAAGACCGGCAGTCATGCCCACGAAACCCCTTCGAACTCTGGTGGTGGAGGACGAACCCGTTTCCCGGCGGGTGCTGCTGGAGGATCTTGCCGAGATGGCTGACATCTCGGTCGTCGGCGAAGCCGAAAACGGCCAGCAGGCCCTCCAGCAAATCGAAAAGCTCCGGCCGGACCTGGTTCTGCTGGACATCCAGATGCCCTTGATGGACGGCTTCCAGATGCTGCGGCAACTCCAGGGGCCGCTGCCCTCCATCATCTTTGTGACCGCCTACAGCGAGCATGCCCTCAACGCCTTCGAGGTCGGCGCGGTTGACTACCTGCTGAAACCGGTCAGCCCGGATCGACTGCAGACAGCCGTTGAGCGCGCCCAGGCGGCCCTGGGCAATCGGCAGGAAGCCGTGGAAAGGGTAGTTCAAACGCTGGGGGCGGCCACGGCCGGGGAAAAGCGCGGGGTGGTGAAGATCGTGGCCAGAAAGGGTGAGGATTACTATCTGCTGGATCCGGATGAAGTCTTTGCCTTCCAGGCCGACCGTGAAATCGTCTGGATCAGGACCCGCGACAAGAGCTACATGGCCACTCAGACCCTCCAGGCCATCGACGAGCGCTTCAGCGACACCCGGTTTCAGCGGGTCCACCGGAGCGTTCTGGTCAACCTGGACAAGGTCCGCAGGATAAGCCCTCTCAGCAGCCAACGCTGGCTGCTGACCCTGACCAACGGGCTGGAGTACACCGTGAGCAAGCGGCAGACTCCCCTGCTCAGGGACATGCTGCGCTAAGCTACAGGACAACCCTCGTCAGATAGAGGGTGGCCGCTTCTCCGAGCAGCAGGGCCAGGATGAAAAGGGCGATGGCCCGGCCGCCCTTCATGTTGCAGGATACCGAAAAGGCCTTCCACATCAGGGCCACCATCCAGACCACCCCACCCAACGTCACCAGGATCCCGGCGACCAGTCCCGTCAGGGTAGATCCACCGAGTTCACCACCCAGCAGGACCGCGGCCATCCCGTCGAAAGCGTCCTGGATCAAGGGAAGGTTGCAGATCGCGGCCACCAGGAGCAGGGGCATCCGGGCCATGGCCTGTGTGCCGGCAACGTCGATCAGGCGAACGGCGCTCTTGCTGAAGAGCAGAGCCACCACCACCAACAGCAGGGTGAATACGGCCCAGTTCACCAGCCCGTCCACGACCGGCATCCACAGCGCAACCTCGTAGCCCGCGTGCACGTCGAGCAACCCGTCGAAGCGAATGCCGGCCCCGGCGGCCGCCAGTCCGGCAGCTACAATCCCGGCAAGCCCGATCAGCAGGGATCGGGGGCCTGCGATTCGAACGAAAGGATTGAACATCCACCGGCCGATGGTCATCTCCTGTTGCATCTCCTGATGGGTCGAGGGACTATTCTCCATCTTTCACCTCATTTCCGTCGGGCGCCTCCATGGCATCGCTCAGCAGGGAAAACAGATCGTCCAGCCGGTTGCGGACACTCGGATACCACACACTGAATTCCGGCCGCCTTCAACTCGCTTTCATTAGCACGTTAAAGCCTTCCTGGGCGAAATGACGGTCATTGGTCAGAATGTCGGTGATGGATTCCGCGTCCATGACGTTCATGGAAACACAATCTTGCAGACTGTAAGCCTTGTCGCTTCGCGCCTCATACCGTTCCAGTCCTTCCCGAAAGGATTCTCGCGACTGCGGCACCACATGCACATTCGGATTCGCAAGAATTGTACGCACGATTCTTGCCGCACCAAGGCGAAGCGCGGGTCTACCCCGGGACAGAGCGGCCAAAAACTCGGTCAGAACTTCATCCGTAGTAACAAGACGCACTGGACCCAATTGCTGCCGGGCTCTTGTCGCAGCGTCTTTCCACGGATCGTTCGGCCTGGCCGTGGCAATCCAATAGACAGTGTCAACGAATACGGTCTTCACCGGTTCTGGTCACCATACAGGTGATGGTCCAATCGGTCCGTAAGGTCTGCAGGAAGGCTTTCCCAATCCTCGGCGGTGACCCCTTTCAATGCATCAGCCATTTGGTCCTCTACGGCGGGTGGCATAGGCTGTGCTGTGGACTCATGCGGGATCAGAATCGCTCGAATCGCCGCCTCGATCTCACTCGGATTGGTCAGAAACCACTCTTTCCCGGGTAAGTCATCGATCATCTGCCCGCGCTCCCTGAACCACGCGTGCAGGAGATCCTCACGTCGTTTCGCTTCAGCCTCGTCCTCACACCCAATCCGAAGCAGGTAGCACGGCCGTTCAGGCAGATTCTCCCAAAAATCCCCGAGGCGTCGCCGGAACCCGTCTGCTCCGGCCCGCCCGATCTTTATCCTCCATCGCCGCCTTGGGGTTTCCCGGTAAAGTGGTAGACACCAGGCATAGATTTCACAGGGACCTTCCCCGAATTCCTTTTCGGGAGCTGGAGAATAGCGGTCGTACGAACCGCTGAACTGAAGCGGAGAACCGGCCGACTTTTCCCCGTCGTCGGCCTGATTGTAGAAGCCGAGAAATCTATAGCGGCCGCGAGCTTCCTTCCGGAAGGGGCTTTCATTTCCAACCAGCCATTTTTTAAGAACGATCGCTATGTCTTGTTTAGAGGTGTCCCTGCTCCCGCCTCGGTAAACGAATTGCTCCCGCAGTACTTCACAGATTCTCTCCCTCTGGTACAACTCCCCAACGTTAAAGATACCTGGAAGCCTGCACAGTTCCCGGGCTGCCTCCGCCCCAAACGGCTCCCTTGCCAATTCCAGTATCAAATCCATTGCCTCCCCCAGTTCGGTAACCATCCCTTCAAAGTCGAATACAAAACGGCAGTGGTATAAGTCGCAGTTAGTAGTTCAGGCCGGCAATAAGGCCAAGCGGAGTACGAACCTTCCTTCCCTCATTTTGCTTACGCCTTGCAACGCCAGCACCCGACAAGAAGGCTACCACAGAACATCCCTTTAGGACAATAGAGCTCTTAGAGTGAACAGAGAATGACCATATGGACCATAAGGTAACAATGTCATGCCTGGGGTGTGTGCCATTGGCGGCCCGTTTCCCAAGCAATCGCTGATCGCCCGCACCCCGCTACGGCCACAGCCAGCCGAAGGTTCCGGCGGTCAGGAGGGCGTAGATCAGGCCGTCGAACAGGGTGCGCAGGGTGTAGCCCCAGCCTCGATACCACCAGATGGCGTTCTGCAGGATGGCCAGCGAGTATCCGGCGAAGGACACCGCCGCCACCACCCGGAAGACGATCGGGTAGTCTGCGCCGGGGCCGATGGTGAGCCCGGCCACGTAACCGGCGAAGCCCCCGACCAGGACGGAGTAACCGAACCACATCCAGAGGCTCTTGGCCATTGAAAATGGACCGTTGGGAAGCACCGTCATCAAGGCCACCGGTCCCTTGGTCGTCTTCTCCGGGAACTCAGGCGCGGCCATCTCCTTGGAGTCGGCAGCGTAGGGAATAACGTAGTTGCCCGGCGGGATCTCGAAGGGCCGGAGTGCGTCCATCACCCCGGCCTCGTCGGGGCAGGCTCCCATGTCCCCCTTGTGATATTTCAGGACCACGTGAATGACATAACTCACAACGAAGACCAGCACCGCAGAAATCAGCGCCGGCAGCCAGAGCGACAGGACCGAAACCATGAGGATCTCCTTTCGGGAACTTTCCGGGACGCACCGCAGCATACCGCCGCCGGCGCGGGACTTCAACGGGATTGGGACGCAGCCTGCAGAGGGGAGTGATTCCCCGGGCTCGCAGGGGTCGGCCGGAAACCCGGGACAAACGGCAAGGTGGGAAAGGTGTCTCTAGGTCCGGCTGACCGTCTCCGTCAGGCCAGGACTTCCTTGATGGGCCTGCCGCCCAGGTCGGTGAGCCGCT
>JAPOZE010000174.1:8119-14356 GCA_026706225.1 Acidobacteriota bacterium | reverse complement strand
CCAAGGAGTACGTCAACCCCGGAGGCCGTCCCCTCTACATCGCCAACTCCATCGACGACGTCATGGGGCAGCCGCTCCACGAGCTGGTGTAGCCGGCCGTTATTACCCTAAAACGCAGCCTGCAGGATGCCCTCCAGGTCGTCCACCGTGGCCTGACGGGGATTGCTGCGCATCAGTCGCTTGATCCCGAAGGCTGCTTCGGCAAATGATCGGAGCTGGTGTTCCTGCACTCCGATTTCCCGGAGCTTGTCGGGGATGCCGATTTCCTTCCTCAAGGCTCGCACCCGCTCAATGGCAGCGTCTGCAGCGGCCTCGGCGGACAGGCCCTCCACAGGGAGGCCCATGAGTTCGGCCAGGCGGGCCACGGCCTCCACTCGGGCCGGTTTGTTGAACTCCATCACATAGGGCAGAAGCAGACCGTTGCCGCAGCCGTGGGAGCAGTGCACCGCCCCGCCGATGGGGTATTCCAGCGCGTGGACCGCGCCCACGCCCACGTTGCTGAATCCCATTCCCGCGATGAGCGCCGCCAGGTGCATGCCCTCCCTGGCCGCCAAGTTGCGACCGTCCCTGACGGCGTCGGCAAGATGGCTCGCGATGAGGCTGACTGCCGGCTCCACCATGGCGTTCCCCAGGGGATTGCGGCCCTGATAGATGGAAATTTCGCCTTCCGGAATCTCAAGTCGGGAGCTGTCGGTGGCCATGAAGGCCTCCACGGCGTGGGTGAGGGCGTCGATCCCGCTGTCTGCCGTGGCCTTGGGAGGACAGGTCACGGTCATGAGCGGGTCCACCACCGCCGCCCGGGGCCTCAGGTAGTTGCTGGCAATGGCCACCTTGATGTTGTTCTCGGTGTCGGTCAGGATTCCCGCATGGGTGACTTCGGAGCCGGTTCCGGCGGTGGTGGGCACGGCGATCAGCGGCAGGATGGGGCCCGGAACCTTCCCTTCGCCCATGTAGTCCCGGGGCTGGCCTCCGTAGGTGAGCAGGACCCCCACGGTCTTGGCCAGGTCCATGTTGCTGCCGCCTCCCAATCCCACCAACAGGTCCGGTTTGTGCCGGGAGGCGAAGTCGTGGCAGCGGAGCAGGGCGGCGATGGAAGGCTCCGGCTCCCCGCCGTCGAAGAGGGTCACCCGCACGCCTCCGGAAGCCAGCCGGGACTGCACCTGGTCGGCCAGGCCGGCATTCACCAGAGCCTTGTCTGTGACCACCAGGGCATGGTTCGCTCCCAATTCCCGAGCAATCTCACCCAGTTGATCGGTGGCTCCTCTGCCGAAGTGAATGGCGCCGGCAGTATGAAAACTCCATGTGGTCCGCATGCTGGCCTCCCTTTTTTAAGCCGTGCAAAAAACAGGGCAAAGTATAGGGATTCTTTATCAGTTTCTCCAGGACTGCCGGTGGTATTGGAGAATGGTGGGCCGGAACTTGGTGTTGATTTCGATATGGGCGTCGTCGAGCCAGCGCTTGCCGAAGGCGGTGGCGTTGGAGACGAGGGCAGCGGTGAGATAGCCGGTCGGGACCCCGATGGACGTCAGCCCCTCCAGCTTTTCCTTCATGTCCGACTCGCCGGTTTCGTGCAGCCAGGCCAGGTGCCACCCCCACTCCCCGAAGCTGGGGACGTTCTGCCGGTAGGGCAGGGCCCGGAAGCCGGCGGCCCGCAGCGTTTTCCCGATGCACAGGAACATCTCCCGGGAGTGGTAGGGCGAGGTGGACTGCACCGCCACCAGGCCGCCGGGGCCGAGTTGGCGGGCCAGCCTGCGATAGAAATCCAGGGAGTAGAGCTTGGCCGTGCCCACCGATTTCGGATCGGGAAAGTCGACGATCACCAGGTCGTAGGGCCCCTGCAGGCTGCGAACGAACAGATCGGCGTCCAGGTTGAACACCCGGACCTTGGCCTGGGGATAGACGGTGTCGCTGAGCAGGGAGGGGGCCAGCTTGCTGGGACGCGAGACGGTTCGGATTTCTCCCTCGGAGACACCCAGTGCCGGACGCAGGGTGACACGCTCGTCCAGCAGGGCTCCCCGGTTGAGGCGGACCAGGTCGGGATGGGTGGCGGCCAGGTCGGTCATGGCGGGATCGATGTCCACCAGGTCCACCCGCCGCACTGCCTCGTATTTCAGCACCTCCCTGAGCGCCAGGCCGTCCCCTCCCCCGAGAATCAGCACTCTGGCACGGGTCGAAGCCACCGCAAAGGGCACATGGACCAGCATCTCGTGGTAAATCCGCTCGTCCCGGGAATTGAACTGCAAGTGGCCGTTGATGAAGAGGCTGAGCCGGTCGTTCCGGCGGGTCATGACGATGTGCTGGTACCTGGAGGTATGGCTGTGGATGATGGGATCGCTGTAGGTCCGCTGCTCCAGCGAAACCCGCCAGTCCTCCGACAGGGCCAGCAGGCAGCCCAGGAGCGCCGCACCGGCGCAGGAGAGCAGCAGAAGCTTCCTGAAATGGCGCAGCAGGGGGCGGAAGTAGGCCAGCCCCAGCAGGGCCAGCAGGAGGTTGGCGCATCCCAGGACCACGGCGATCTGGTTGACGGACAGGTTGGCGAAGAGGACGAAGGTGAACAGCAGGGCTCCCACCAGCGCGCCCACGTAATCCATGCTCAGGATCTCGGACAGGTTGGTCTTGAGACTGGCAGAATACTCACGGTTGATGCGGATCAGCAGGGGGATTTCAAGACCGATGAGGATGCCGATCCCCAGCGAGAATCCCCACAGCAGCAGCATGTAGCTGGTGGAGTAGACGTAGGCCAGGTAGATGACCAGGGCGCTGATCCCTCCCGTCAGCCCCAGCAGGATCTCGACCAGCAGGAACTTGTCCACCAGGTTGCCGCTGATGTTCTTCTGCAGGGTGGCTCCCAGGCCCATGGCAAACATCATCAACCCGATGACCACGAAGATCTGCTCGTGGGAGGAACCCATCAGGTTGTTGCCCAGCGCCCCCAGGGTGTACTCGTAGGCAATCCCGCAAGCCCCCATGACGAACATGGACGCCGCCAGCACCTTCCGGGCGTGTCGGAATCGGTTCATGGGGAGATCCGGGGTTACCCTGCGATTCTCACCGGGTCGCCGGTGGCAATGCGGGTTACAGCATGAAGAAGAGGATGGACGCCATGCCGATGGCCACCACCGACTCGATCCAGGCGACTCCCAGGTTTCTGTCGACCGCGATCTCGTGGGCGATGCGGGTCCGCGGCAGCAGCGCGTGGTCGACCAGTTCACGCAACAGGAAGAGAGCCACGAAACCGACGGCCGCCAGACTGGCGTATTCGGTGAGACTGGCGCTGAAGGATTCGAAGTGGTGGGCGCTGGCCTTGAGCAACAGGATGCCCAGGGCGACCATGTTGCCGCCGAATGCGACTCCTGCGGCCGGGTTGTCCTTCTCGATCTCGGCGTGAATGTCGTAGCGGGTGATCCACTGATAGAAGAAGGAGAAGAGGACCAGCGTCACCTGGCCCGCAACGAAGTAGCACAGGGCGGTGATGGGGCCGGTCCAGGCTCCGGCGAAGGCGGATTCGGGGGGAATTTCACCGTAGATCGCTCCCGCCAGGATGAGCGCGGTGGCGATATAGGCCCCGCAGAGCGCGGCTCCGGTCCCCACGTTTCTGTCCCGGACCAGTTCCTTGTAGATGCTGAAGTGGCGCAGCACCAGCCTGTCCAGGAGCTTCCTGCCCAGATTGAGGAGGATGATTCCGCCCAGGGCCCAGGCGGCCACCACCCCCAGTTCGGGAAGAAGCCGGTCGAGATTGAGCAGGTCGCCCTCGGTTCCGGTGGAGGCGCCCAGGAAGATGATCATGACCCCGGCGTAATAGCCGCTCAAGCTCAGCCCGATGGCCGGGTTGTCCCGGACCGTCAGCTCCTCGTCGAGGGCGTAGGGCGTGAGCAGGTCGTTGACGAACTTGGCAATCATCAGAATGACCGCGCCAAGAACCACGTAGCACAGGCTGACTCCCAGTTCGATCCAGTCCATGGTCACTTGCCTCCGAAAAAGGAGCGGCTGCCGCGAGAGCGATAGGAGCCGCCCCGTCCGCTGGCGCTGGCGGTGCGAAATCGAGACGATCGATACCCCCTGAGGTTGCCGCCGCTCCGCTTGTAATAGGAGTTTCGATAGCCCCCGCTTCTGACGTAGCGGGAGGACCGATAGGTGGAAGCCGTCGTCCGGCTGTTGGTGCCGTAGCGAGGCCGGCCGGCGGCGGTGCGGCCGTAGTAGGTTCTGCCCGAGGTGTAGGATCTGCGGTAGTCGTTGTAGTCTCGGGGCAGGATGGGCTGGTAGGCGGGTCCCCAGAACATGGAGCGCATGAACATGTACTGGCCGTAAAAGACCCAGAAGGAACCGCCGTAACTGTCCCGGCGCCATTGCCCATACTGGTTGCTCTGCCCTGGGGGCGCCACGTAGGAATAACCGGCGGGCTGGGCCAGCGATTCGGCTTCTTCCTCGTATTTTCCCGCCGGCTTGCGGGCCACCGACATCCCCAGCTTGTCTTCCAGGGCGTCGAAGGTGGCTTTGGTAACCTGAACCCAGGCCTCGCTTTCGGAGTGGGCGCCCTGTTTCTTCCGGGGATCCTGGATTTGAACCGTCACCGTCTTGTACTTGTGGTGCAGGGTCAGGGTCTCACCTTCCCGGATGTCCATGTCCACCAGGATTCTGTCCCAGGAGAGGTAGAGCTGACCCACCCTTTGGCCGAGCTGGCTGTCCAGGCGGGCCAGTTGCAGCCCGTCGGCCTGCAAGCTCTGGTGGGTCTCCAGGATCAGCAAGGCGTCGGCGTCGGTCGCGCCGATGGCCCGGGAGCGCTCCTTCCACAGGGACTCCGACCGGGCCTTGACGTCAGCCATCTGTTGGATGGCCTGGCTCAAGTCGGCTTTTTTCTCGGGCCAGTCGATCATGGCTCTCCGAGCGCCGGCGACGCTGGCGGGGCGGTAGGCGGCGATTTGGCGATAGCCGGCACGGGCCTCCCCGACGTACCGGCTACGATTCTTGTCCACCTCGCTGACGGTCCTGGCCACATCCAGGATCTCGCTGGCGGTCTGCAACGCCTGGGTCCGCTTCTGCCTGGCCTGGTCGATACGGCGTTCGATCTCCACCCGCAGTTCATCGTCGTCCCGGGCGGCCAGTTCCGTGGCCTGTTCCAGCTCGTTGGAAGCAGATTCCAGGTCCTTTTCCGATTGGTCCAGTCGGGTCAGCCACTGCTCCCGCCTGGACTGAGGCAGCCCGGTCATGGAGTCGATCAGGGAGCGGGCCTCGCGGCTCAGCTCTCCATAATTGGTCCGCGAGGTGTTCAGTAGCTGCTCGGCGGTGGCCAGACCGGCTTGAGTCTGCGGGTTCAACCCTCCGCCCGAGTAGGTGAGAACCACCACCAGGAGAGCCAGCAAAGCTATTCCGGCCGAGGCGTAGAGCAGGGATTGTCTGTCCATGGTTCTCCTCCTACCGGACCGTCATCACCGACCGGCTCAAGACCCCCGTGGACTCCTGGGGATAGTAGTGCAGGGAACCTACTTCCAGCCCCCGCTCCAGTGGGCGCACTCCCAGGCAGGTCACCGGCGGGCGGTGGCCGGCATCTTCGGTCGCAAACTCCGAGGCCAGGTGGACCGGATAGCGGCTGATCCGGTCCAGCGCTCGATCCAGCCGATCCAGCCCCGAGATCCCTCCGGTCGATATGAGTCCGACCTCGAACTCGTAGCGGAGGTTCCCGTCCAGGTACCGGAAGGGTTGCCGGCCGGAGAAGTCCGGTCCCAGGGCAAGGACAGGCGCCGTCTCGCTGCCGCCGGCGCAGGAGAGCAGTTCCGACCAGCGCCCGCAGCGTATCAGGTGGCTGGCCCCGATCACGTGAACCTCAAGGTCCATGTCGAGGTGGCGCAGGACGGCCGAGGATACGACCTTGAAGCGGGAGAGGTCAATGGCTTCCCGAAACAGGCAGAGTCGCAGGTTTCGGTGCGAGGTGTCCTGGTAGGGCAAGGCGAGCGCCGGACCGGAAATCTCAGCCGGTGGCTCGGTGCATGACAGGGAAGGTGGTTGCTGCACCGTCGTTCGAGTCCTGTGGTGAAGTCTGTGGGAAATAGACCGTGCCGGGCACTCCTGCCCTGGGGAGAATCACCGGCTAAGACCGGAAGATCCTGACCCGGCCGGGGCTGATCTTTTCCGAGATGCCGACTTCGAAAGGGTCGCCCTCATACTTCTCGATGAAGAGCTGAAGTTCGTCGCAATCGAACTTCCAGTAGTAGAAGCCCTCGCCGTCCGGCCCGTCGTCCT
>JAPOZE010000174.1:0-7600 GCA_026706225.1 Acidobacteriota bacterium | reverse complement strand
CCTTCAGCCTGTCCAGCTCGCTGTCGGTGGTGGAGACGTCCAGGGCGGCAAACTCTTTCTCCAGGTCGGGGTCGGCGCCGACCGACATGTTCTCGTAGGCCTTGGCGGTAGCTTCTTCCCGGTTGACGGCCTCCTCGAAGCGCGAAATGGAGGCAAAGGCGTTGTCATCGGTTCCCAGACCGCTCATCACCTGGGCCATCTTCTTCTGGGCGTTGGCGGCGTTCTTGCGGGCGATGAGCGTGCTGGCCTTGCGCTTGGACTCGTCGATCTTGCGGCGGAGCTGCTCCACCTGGTTCTTGAGCTTGTCGCGGGCGACCACGCCTTGATCCACCGCATCCTTGAGAGCTGCCGCCTGCTGGTCGCATTCGGTCTTCTTGGCCAGGGCCTTCCTGGCCAGATCCTCGTTGCCCGCCAGCAGAGCCTTCCTGGCCTTGCCTTCCCAGTCCTTGGACTGCTCCAGGTGCTTGCCGTACTCGGCTTCGAGGCGATTGCAGTTGCTCATGGCATCGGCGGCGGACCGGATCACCCGGTGAAGCTGGTCCTCCATGTCCCGAATGCTCTGCCGCAGGGTCGACTCGAAGGTGGCATCCTCCAGTTTGTCGACGCCTTCGTTGAGCTTGCCCTTGCTGACTCGAAACAATCTGTCCAGGATCCCCATGGTTGTCGACTCCTTTGATAAGAAATGCGGGTCAGGCGCTCCGAGGCTACTCCAGCAGGTCCCTGGCCTCGCAGACATCCCCGACCAGGAAGCTGATGCAGGAGAGGATGTCGTCCCGATCGTCCTCGCCCAGGCTCTGCAGCTTGGCAAAGTTGTTCAGGGTGATGGCCGTCTTGCCGTTCTCCAGGTCGTAAAGTTGGAAGGCGGAGGTGGAAATGCCGTTCTGGGCGTCCAGCATGCGGACCATCAGGGCCGGGGTGACCGTACCGGAATCCACCACCTGGCAGGAGACCGTGTTGTAGAGAATGTCCTGCTCCAGCACGCAGGAGACCGAAATCCCGCTCTCGATGTCCCTGATCTGAAGGGTATCGCCTTCGACCTTGACCACCTCGTAACCCGCGTTGGCAACGATTTCCTCCACCTCATCGATCATCGGACCCGCCATCGAGAAACCTCCCTGAGCAAACTTCCAAGACACGTGCGCAACGCCGCCATTATGGCAGCAACGCCGGGGATTATCAATGCCGACCCCATGCGAGGTTTCCCCGGAATGAGAGGCCGGAAGTCCTAGAGGTCGGAAGCCTTCGAACTCCGCGCGAACCGTGTTACAGTCGAGCGTTAGCAGTAACAATCGGTCCTGCCAGAGGTAATGCCACCCAGCGAAACACGAATGCCCATGAAGAGACAAGGGGTTGGGGATTGCATTGCCCATAAGCAAGGACTCAGCCGCTTGCGGTGGAAGAGGAACAGGAACAGGAACAGGGTCATGAGTAACGGCTTCAGGCCGGTCTTTACGACGACTCACCTTATAACAAACGGGCTGACCCGCATCGAACGCACCCGGGGATTTCTGGAAGCGGCTGTGCTGTCGGAGCAGTGGGTGCGGGAAATGGGCCGGCGAGCCTTGCTTCTGGAAGCGCACCACACCACTCACATCGAGGGAACGCGCCTCACGCTGGATCAGTCCCGGCGGTTACTGGAGGGAAGCCCGGTAGCGGACGCCGATCCGGAAGATGTCAGGGAGTTGCTCAACTATCGGAAAGCCTTCGACTTCGTATCCGGCTACGTTTCGGGTGGAGGCCCGATCACCCAAGGACTGATTCGAGAAATCCACCGGCGTTTGGTTGAAGGTGTTCGGGGAGGTGCAGCGGATCCCGGGGAGCATCGAAAGATCCAGAACCATGTGGTGAACTCCCTCACCGGGGAGACCGTCTATGAGCCGCCTCCAGCGTACGAAGTGCCGATCATGATGGCCGAACTTGTGAATTGGCTCCGCCGTGATCAGCGGGTCCATCCCGTGCTGGTGAGCGGAATTGCGCAGTTCCAGCTCGTACATGTCCATCCGTTCCTCGACGGCAACGGTCGAGCCTCCCGGCTGCTTTCCACTCTGTGCCTCTATCGATCCGGGTATGACTTCAAGCGCCTGTTCACCATCAGCGAATACTATGACCGGGACCGGGAGGCCTTCTATCGAGCGATTCAAAGCGTTCGCCAAAGCGGCATGGACCTGACCGCTTGGCTGGAGTATTTCGTAGAGGGTCTGGCGACTCAGCTATCCGAAGTCAGGAGACGCGGAGAAAGAGTCATCCGACGGGATGTTCTCATCAAGCAGCCAGGCTTGTCTGATCGGCAGGCCAAGGCGCTGAGCCACATTGCCGAGCACGGTGCTTTGACCATTCAGAACTTCGAGTACCTTTGTCCCGGCATCAATCGCCGGTCTCTACAGCGAGACGTTCGAGCCATGATCGCAAAAGGGATAGTGGTAGAAGACGCAACGAGTCCGACCGACCCCGGCAAGCGCTACGTTTTCAATGAGGGACATCCCGGTGTCGAGCTATGACAAGCTGTGACGAGTCACTTCGGGCTCGCGAGGGAGTTGCATCTCTGGCAGGCAACGTCATTTGCCGATCACTTTTTCAAGAAAATGATCGACAACACCCTTTGTCGTTCATAGATGATCGACAAGCGGGAGCACGAATAGCCCAGCCTTACCACAGTCGGCGAACGCCGTAGCGATCGAAATGACTCTCATTGGATAAGAGAACCAGGTTGCGGGCCAGCGCCTGGGCGATGAGCATCCTGTCGAAGGGGTCGCGGTGGGGACCCGGCAGGGCGCCGGCGCGGGCAGCGTCTTCAACGGTGATTGCAAGTGGCTCGAAGCCCTGGCGGGCTATAACCGCGGTGAAGTCAGCAGCGATCGGATCGGAACCCGGCAATCTGCCGAGGCGATGCTTGGTGGTGATTTCCCACGCCGTTGCCGCGCTTGTCAGTTTCTCGTTGGATGGGTCGAAAATGGCGTGGCGCACCGCCTCAGGCAGTCGGCTGCTGTCGGTAAGCCACCAAATCAGCGCGTGGGTGTCGAACAGTAGCTGCAATCTCAACCTCCCTCCCACGCTTTCAACTCTTCCTCGGGCAGCGGGTCGAAGAAACTGTCCGGAAGCACAACTTTCCCCTTGAAGACGTCGGGTCGAGGCTTGCCCCGCGTTTGGACAGGCGCCAGACGCGCCACCGGCTTGCCGTTGCGGGCAATGATGACCTCCTCGCCTGCCTCGGCTTTCGCCAGCAGGCGCGACAGGTTGGTTTTTGCTTCGTGGACATTCACCGTGATCATCGCCAACTCCTCGGAAATGGAATTAGCTAATAATATAGCTAATGATAGAGACTGTCAATCGGAGAGCCATTTGTGACCCCCAGCGACATCACCGACGCCTGTCTGGTCGGCCCCTACCAGTAGGAACCCATCCAGGTGGCTTCCTGGGGGATCTTCATGGGGGGATATCGGCGGATGGCCTCTTCGTCGATGTCGGTGCCCAGTCCGGGGCCCTGGGGGATGGTGAGGTAGCCGTCGCGGTACTGGATGGGCTCGGTGAGGACCTGGTTGTAGCGCTCCAGGTAGGGGTAGAAGAATTCCTGGATCTGAACGTTGGGGATGCAGGCGTCCAGGTGGAGGCTGGCCACGGTGGACAGGGGGCCGTTGGAGTTGTGGGGCTGGACGCTGACGTAGTAGGTCTCGGCCATGGCCGCGATTTTCTTCAACTCCAGGATGCCGCCGGCGTGGCAGATGTCGGGCTGGATGATGCGGGCGGCCTGCTTTTCCAGCAGCGGCCGGAAGTCCCAGCGGGTGTAGAGGCGCTCGCCGGTGGCGACGGGGATGCGAATGGCCCGCTGCACCTCGGCCATGGCGTCGATGTTGTCGGGCGGAATGGGTTCCTCGTAGAAGAAGGGGTCCAGAGGCTCGAGCTTGTGGGCAATGCGAATGGCGCTCCACATGTTGAATCGGCCGTGGCATTCGATGAGCAGATCGATGTCGGGCCCTACGGCCTCGCGGACCGCCTGGACCGACTCCAGGGCGTAGTTCTCCTCGCTCCTGGAAATGACCTGTCCGCCGTCGCGGAAGGGATCCCATTTCATGGCCGTAAATCCCTGATCCACCATGGCCCGGGCCTGGCGGGCCACCGATTCGGGGGTATCCTCGGCCTTGGTCTCGGTCACCACCTCCTGGAAGGCCCAGGCATTGGCGTAGGCCCGAACCCGGTCCCTCAGGCGCCCGCCCAGCAGCTCGTGGACGGGCACCTCCAGAGCCTTGCCCTTGATGTCCCACAGGGCCTGCTCTACCCCGCTCAAGGCGGCCAGTTGGATGAGCTGCCCGTACCAGAAGGTCTGCTTGTAGAGGGAGTTCCAGATCAGCTCGATCCGGTGGGGATCCTTGCCGACCAGAAAGTCCCGGAACGACTCCAGAGCCCGGATCAGCAGGGGATCATGGCGCTCCATGGAGGACTCCCCCACACCGGTCAGGCCCACGTCGGTGTAGAGCTTCACGAAGATCCAGTTGGCGTGGCCTCCGGCCATGTGGAACACTCTGAGATCGGTGATTTTCACGGTTGGCTCTCCGGGGACGGCATGACTGGCAGAGAAGATGGTTAGATCACGGCAGGTTCCAGCGCACGGCCTCCACAAAGGGGAAACTCTGTCCACCCTCGCGAGAGTTGCCGTAGTAGAGGGTCAGCAGATGGCCCGAGTCCAGGCGGATGGTGCAGGGATAACCGCCGCCGCCCCAGGAGTGGTACCCGAGCATGATCTTTCGGGTCCGGTCCCAGGTCCGGCCGTCGTCACGGCTCAGGAGCGCCTGGGCGCCAAAGGGTGGGTGGCGCACCCCGTGGCTCAGAACAAGGGTGCCGTCGGGCATCTGCAGGAGGCCGGCCGGATGTTGGCTGGCTCCCGTGACATATCGCGGCCGGCTCCAGTGGCGGCCCCCGTCGCTCGATTCGGCCAGGGCGCTGCGTCCCGGGGGCTTCTGCTCTTCCCGCATCGCCGCCAGCAGCTTCCCCGACTTCAGACGGACCAGGTTGGTCTCGTTGAAGCCGGCGGCAATCAGGCTGCGGTCTCCCCAGCTTCTACCGCCGTCGCGGGAGCGGTACACGTAGCTGAAGTGCCTGGGGGACGGCTGCTGGCCGGCCTCGCCTTCCTCGCCCTCGACGTAAGCGTAGAGAGGCATCAGGACGGTCCCGTCGGGAAGTTGGAGAATGGAGGAATAGGAAGCCAGGGCCAGCGAGCCGGGATCGTGGGGAATCTTTACCGGAGTACTCCAGCTCCTGCCGTGGTCGGTAGAGCGCATGACCTGGTAGGCAAGATAGCGGGCCGGGGGACCATCCTTGCCTCGCAGGATCTGGAAGGTCTCATAGCCCAACAGCACCGTGCCGTCCCGCAGCACCCCAAGGGCTAGGTTCCCCTCGCTTTCGGGGCCGTCCACCAGGACTCGGGGCTCGCTCCAGCGGAGCCCACCGTCCCCGGACCGGGCCGATAGAATCCGCCAGTCGGAATCCGCATCCCACGCCTGAAAAACGGCCAGGACCTCGCCGTTGTCCAGCCGGCAGACCAGGGGATGGCCTCCGCCGCTGCCCGGCGCCCCCTCGTAGACGCGGTTCCGGTCGGCCTGGAGGGACCGGAACAGGTGAACCTCGTCTGCCGGAGCCGCCTGTGTGCAGCCCACGGAGACAAGCAGGACGGTGACGCTGCAGAGGCAGAGACGGCGGAGGGATTTCCCATAAAGAAGCCTGCACCCGTAGCCTTGTTTTCCGGTGTTCATGGTGCGAGTTCCTTGTCCCCTTCTTGCTGCCGCCTGGAGGGGGGAATCTTACCACAGTGCCTCCGGCGGAGGTCTCAACCGGGATCCGGGGCGGCCGGGGTCTGGCGGGGGAGGGGGCGTCGGCAGGAACAAGGATGCGGGCGGGACGCCCGCGCCCCCGGGCGCCCCATTTGCATCGCCGGTGGCCTTGTGTGACAATTCCCAACCAGTCTGCGGAGAGGCGCAGGGGAGAGGTTGCAAGCTCCGTCCTTCCCGCGCCACTTCCACTTCCAGCCCGACCTTTCCCTGGAGAACCCATGTCACAACCCCTGATCATCGACTTGCACCTGGACCTGGCCTGGGATGCCCTATTCTGGAATCGAAACCTCACCCTGACCGCCCATCAGGTGAGAGAACAGGAGGCCGGCGAGCCTCCCCAGGTGGCCTCCGACTACAACGTGGGTCTGTGCACGGTCACTTTCCCGGAGATGCGCCGGGGCAGCGTGGGCATCATGCTCAGCACCATCATGTCCCGGATCGACAGCCGGCGGGGCGCCATGCGCGACGGCATGAGGACCCAGGAGCAGGCCATCGGCATGGGCCGCGGGCACCTGGCCTACTACCAGGTGATGGCTCGACGGGGCCAGATCAAGCCGGTCAAGTCCCTTCAGGATCTGAACGAAGCCGTGGAGGCCTGGAAAAACCCCGGGGACGACACCCCCATCTACCACGTGCTCTCCATGGAGAGCGCCGACCCCATCATCGATCCCGATGACGTGGAGTTCTGGTGGGACGCCGGACTTCGCGTGGTGGGACCGGCTCACTTCGGGCACAACACCTATATCCACGGCACCAATACCGTGGGCGGCCTGAAGCCTCCGGCCAAGGAACTCTACCGAGCCATGCGAGAGGCGGGAATGGTCCTGGACATCACCCACATGGCCGACCAGGCCGTCTGGGAGTCCCTGGAGATCTGGGACGGCCCGGTGATGGCTTCCCACTGCGTCTGTCGATCCGTCGTTCGGGGGCAGCGTCACCTGACCGACGACATGATCCGGGAGCTGGTGCGCCGGGGCGGCATCATCGGCCTGGTCTTCTGCCAGATGTTCATCGATCCCGAGGTGGTGTGGGAAAACAAGCCCGACCGATCGACCTATGTCTCCAAGTACGGCATGGAGGGGCTGATCCCCCACATCGAGCGCATCGGCGACCTGGCCGGCGGCTCGTTGGAAAACATCTCCATCGGGACCGACATGGACGGGGGGTTCGGGGCCGAGGTCACTCCCACCGACGTGGACACCATCGCCGACCTGCAGGGCTTCCCGGCAGTGCTTGGGAAGGCGGGTTACGGGGAGGAGGTCGTGGAGGGCATCCTGAGCGGCAATGCCCTGCGTTTCTTCCGAGAGGCTTGGCGATAGCGGGATCTGCCGCGACCATCCCGTTCCGCCAGTCCACTTGTCGCAGCTTCCTCGGATCGGGGAAGGGGCCGGGGGCCGTTACTTGACGCCTTCATCCGTACCTACAGGAGGGGCCATGGACAAGTACCGCTTCGCCGAGATGATCTGGTACGAGATTCGGGATGCCGCCGGACAGGATCGGGTGGCAGTGCTGCCGGTGGCGACCTACGAGGACCACGGGCCCCACCTGCCGGTGGATGTGGACGTCCGGCTCTGCACGGAGATCTGCGAGCGGGCCGTGGCCCGCATTCCCTCCGAATCCCTGCTGGTTCCGGCCGTGGCCCACGGCTACAGCCCCCACCACATGGATTTCCACGGCACCCTCACCATCGGCTGGGACACCTTCATCCGCTATGTGAAGGATGTCTGCTGCAGCCTGGCCCACCACGGCTTCAAGCGCATCCTGGTGGTCAACGGCCA
>JAPOZE010000382.1 GCA_026706225.1 Acidobacteriota bacterium | reverse complement strand
CAGCGAGGTTGCGGCGACGGTCATCCCCGAGGGGAGCCTCGGAGATCGGAACACGAGAGAAATCAGCACGAACGCCAACAGCGCGACCAGCAGAGCACCCAGCAGGTGCGGAAGGATCCCCGACTGGGTGTGGCGGAATATGGCGCCCAACAGAAGCTGAAGGTAGATGGCTCCCGCAGTGGCCATGGCCAGCCGGTTGAGCGGAAGGCTGCAGCTCGCCTCTCGCGGCTGCCGCGTCCAGGACGGAGAGGACAGCCAGGCCAGGCTGACCACCAGGCAGAAGAACGTCTGGGCCAGGCAGGCGTGCAGGACCGATATCGGGGCCGGCAGATACCAAAGCACGGTGATGCCTCCCAGGATGCCCTGGGCGACCACCACCCCGAGGGCAATCCATCCCAGCTTGCGCACGGGCCCGCGGGTCTCCTTCTTCCATACCCAGACGGCCAGCGCAATGGTCAGCAATCCCACGAAGGCCGCTACCAGGCGGTGCCCGTGCTCATAGCGGATGTTCCCTTCCCAGGGCGGATTCAACGACCCGTAGGAGAGGGGCCAATCCGGAACCGAAAGACCGGCCTCGTTCCCGGTGACCAGGGCCCCGGCAACGATCAACAGAAAGGTGGCGCAGGCCGTGAGCACCGCAAAGTAGTGGTAGCTCCCGGCACTACCGATGCTTGTCGGCATTGAATGGCTCATCAGGAATTCAGCGGGCCCGCGGGATGATGGATTCCACACCGATGCCCTCTTGGAGAAGCCGGCTTCTGGAAATTCGTGGGTCTCAGGAAGCCTGCTTCAGGGTGAAATCTACCGATTTGGACTCGCTGGCAGCCAGAGTGACCTTGTGGGTGGTAACGCCCTCTTTCAGGAACTCGTGCCAGATCCCGATCGTGTACTCGCCGGGAGGCAATCCCATGATCTCGAACGAGCCATCCGCGCCGGTCACCGAGAAGAACGGGTGCGGCAAAACGCCGATATAGCTCTTCATCCAGGGATGGACGTTGCACTTGACCGGGATCATGACCTCCTCGCGAGGAAACTTTTTCATCTTCGGCGGTACGTTGGGAGCCATGGATTCGTTCCACTCGCGATTGTTCCTGGGAGTCGGATGGACGTTGTGGGTGGTGGGATCGCTGTTCAGGATTCTGACCGGCTGATTGATCTGAACGCCCAGCATGTGGGGCAGGTAGATACACCCCTTCTGATCCAGGATTGCCGGTTCCGCGGGCGTCTCGAACTTCATGCCCTCCAGGCCCTCCTTGACGTACACGAAGACGTGCCTCAGCGTCTTGTTGTCGTTGGGAACCACCACTTCGGAGTAGACGGGCTTGGTGTGCAGGCCGGCGCAAGCCGGTTCGGCGTCCATGGCCAGCCGCCTGGCCCTGGGCAGGTCGCCTTCGAAGTAGACCTTGCCGTTGACCGTGGCCGCGGTGGCGGGATCCACCCGGGTGACCACTGCCGCAGATGCGGCGCCGTCGACTTCGTCCAGATCTTCATCGTCGATATCGACGCTGCCGCAGGCCCCCGCAAAGAGAGCCGCCAACAGCGCAACGGGCAAGCACAGGGTGTTCTTCAAACGCATCATAAGGACCTCTCTGACCAGAAGATAATAAAGTTGGGGTCGGAGCAGGACCGGGGGAGCGGCTACCCCATCACCCGATGATTAATGTAACACTTCCCGCCCTCAAATTCGAGGGCGGTCCGGGCGATTGCCCGGCGCCCGGCTAACGGCTGGCCACCCGGGTTGCCGCCGCGGGCATCCGCGACATCAGCCGGCGCTGTTCCTGAGGCGTCAACTGGAACATGTAGCGCACCAGCAGTTCGGCGTGGTCCTTGCTGTAGTCCCTGAAGGCGGGAGGCAGCGACCCGGCAAAGACCCAGCGCTCGCCATCCCTCTGGAACAGTCCGGAGGGCATGGCCGTGCCCGGAGCGATCATTTCCGGCGCCACCATCCACCGTTCGGTCCAGCCGGGCTTCAGCCTTTCCTTGGCCAACAGGAAATTGGGCGCGGTGGCGTTGCGGTCGTGAGCCGGGTTCCCGGTGGCGTGACACCTCAGGCAGGGCGCCGCCTTGGAGGTGAAGAGCTGCCGGGCCAGTTCGAGCTCCCGGTTGCTGAGCGGTTCCAGTCGGGTTGGAATGTAGGGCCGGTCCTGAGCCGCCAGGGCTTCGAAGAAGCGCACGATCTTCTGAATCTGGCTGTCGGAGAAACGGAAGGTGGGCATGCGGGCGTGGAGATAGCCGCGCACGCCGTTGCGGTCGGTGCGCTGGGCGTCCATGGCCGGGTTCCTGAGAAAACGCGCCAGCCAGTCCGGGTCCACCCGGGCGCCCTGGCCGACCAGAGTCGGCGGAAGCTGCTCCTTCAAATCCGGGTCCTGATAGCGGGCCATCCCCGAAAGGTCGGACTGCTGTCCGGGCCGCACCTGGTGACAGCCCATGCAGTTGTAGCGCTTCACCAGCCACCAGCCTTCCCGAATATCCTGCCCCCTGTCGCCGGGAACGTAGAAGAAATGTTCCGGCAGGGTGGAGTCGACGCTCCCCAGCAGAAAGGTGGTCAAGGCCGTGATTTCCTCGTCGGTCAGCTTGAAATTCGGCATCCGGAGCTTTTCGAGAGGGGTCTTGATCTTGCCCTGGTCGAAGATGGCCGGGTCTTTCAGCTTGCGCTCGAAGAAGCCCTTGTGGTTGTACCAGCCGTCATGCTTGGCCTCGTGGGTCAGCAAGGCGAAATCCAGCCGCTCGATGGGTTTGCTGCCCTCGCGGGTCAACTCCGTTCCGATGCGCCCTTCCTCCTCGAAACCGGAAATTTCGTGGCAACCGGCGCAGCCGAAATGCTTGACCCACATGAATCCTTCGCTCTTGAGCGCAGGATCGTCCAGGTAGTCGGCATCGGGATAGGAGGCGTCGGCCTGTTTGAGCGTCAGCAGGTAGCTGGCGATGTCCCGGGTTTCCTGCAGGCTGAGCCGCAGGCTGGGCATGACCGACAGCGGCTGGCGCTCCTGGGGGTTGTGGATCCAGGGGA
The DNA here is from genome assembly GCA_026706225.1 of Acidobacteriota bacterium. The sequence goes on along the minus strand of JAPOZE010000382.1, from coordinate 11,511 downwards.
CTAGGTAGTCGTAGTGCACCTTCTCCCCCACCCGCGACAAGTTGGCCGCGAAGGAGCTTCCCTGGGCCTCATCCCCTTCGCCCACGGCGTGGCAGCCCATGCAGCCCCGGGTCTCGAACAGCTCCTTGCCCCGAACGGCATTCCCCGGGCGCTGGCTGGGCAATTCCCCTTCGACCCCGGTCTGCCAGACGAAGGCGGCAATGGCGCGGCGCTGCCCCTCGTCCAGGCGAAAAGCCGGCATCTTGGTGGAGGGCCGGTAGCTGTGCGGATTTTCCAGCCAGACCGGGATCCACTCCTTGCGCATCTTGAAGCGGACCTCCTTCAAGCTGGGCCCGATCTTTTTCTGTTCGATCTGCAGGTCGGCGGAACGCACCTCCAGGCGCTCCATTTCGTGGTCCAGGTTGCTGATCTGCTGCTTGAGCTGGTCCGCGCGGGCATAGAACCGCTGGGCTTCGGCGTTGTCCTGGGCGTTGTCGCCGGCCAGAACGCTCTGCTCGATCTCCTTGCCCATCTCCTTCCGGTCCTCCACCAAGGCGTGAATGGAGGACTGGACCTCGGTCAGCGCCTCGACCTCGGTGTCGAATCCCTCGAAACGATGGCAACCCGCGCATCCCTCGACGTAGTAGATCTCTTTCCCCCGGTTCAGGACGTCGGCGTGATCGAGCACCAGGTCCTGGGCGTGGCACTGGTGGCAGCCCGCCTCGAAATTCTCCTTGTAGAACAGCGGCCACAACCAGTACTTGTGGCGCCCGTGGCCCTTGCGGACACTGGTGGTCGCCCTTCCATTGCCGTGATGGCAGGTGGAGCAACCGAACTGCTCCGGATCGTGCAAGGCCAGCAGGGCGGGATTGGGGTGGCTGACGAACACTTCGTGGCCCCCCATGTCGGCCTTGGTCAGCACCACCGGCTCCCGGATGCCCAGGTGACAGGACTCGCACCGGTCCACCAGGTCCACCTCGGCCACGTGGATCTGCCGGATCCCCAGCTCGAAGTTGCGCATCCTGGCTCGCAGGCCCCGGACCTGAGAGGCGGTCAAGCCGATGAGGCGGTCGCCAAGCAGGGTATCCCTCTCCCCTCGCAGCTCGTTGGAGGGCTTCACCAGCTCCGCCCGCTGCGCTCCCAGCTCGGCCCGCCTGGCCTGCAACCGGTTGAACTCCGCTTCCAACTGGTCGAAATTGAAGCGTTCCTCCTTCTCCACTACCTCCCCGGGACCGTTGGCGGAAGCCAGCTTCAGGGTTACCTCCCGGGCCTTGATGGCATCGATCTCCCGCTGCAGCGCCTCTTTTTCACTCTGGCTGCCGGAGGTTTCGATCTGGTAGATGAGGGCTGCGATCTCGCTGCGGGTGATGGCGAAGGGCTCGGTAATGACGCTCAACCGCCGGCCGACGATCCGGTTGGTCTCGCGGTCCAGATCGGAGATCCGAGGAGCGATCGAATCCTCGGCCTTGGTGACCGCGTTACTCAGCTTCTTGTACTCCGCGGATTGGAGGACGGCCTGCTCGGCCCGGGCCTGGGTCGGCTGGATCCGCCTCAGGTGCCGGCTGTACAGGCTGACGAAGCGCTTCTGGTAGTCCTTCCAGGGTCTGAGGCCGTAGGTCTCGTCGTACAAAGCCCACAGGAGAGAGACGATCATCAGCAGAGATGAGATCAAAAGAATGCGACCGAGGGATCGGTTGAGGACCGGATCGTCTCCAACCGGGGGTTTCTTCGGCACCGATTTCTCCTTGAAAAACAGTGGTTAGTGGTTTGTGATTAGTTCCGACCTAAGTTGTCGAATATTCCTCAAATCCAAAATCTACAATTCGCGATCCGCGAAACTTGACTCATTTGAAAAAGGTTACGGTCTCTGAAGCAGTCCAGCCACTGATCACTGACCACTAGCCACTGGCCACTAGATATTGAACCAGGGAGTAACCCACACGTACTTGATCCGAAAAAGCAGTCGCGCCACCATCTTGGCCGGCAAGAGCATCATGGTGACCAGGAAAAACTGCAGGAGGAGGTACTGAATCAAGCTCATTCGACTGTAGATTTTCCGGTTGAACGCATTCCAGGTAAACAGCTTGTGCACTCCCAGGGCGGTCACCACGGCAAACACGCCGACCACTGCCGCCCCGAAGAGGCTCTTGCCCAGCATGCTGGTGATGCCGAACATGTCCGGCAGATCCCGATTGGCTTCGAAGATGAGCTTGTTGTGGTCCCAGGTCTGGCCCGGCCAGAACCAGATCCAACCCGGCCCCCGAATGAATGTGCCAATGACCACCATCGACAACCACAACACGATAAAGCCGAAGCAGAAGGCCCAAATGGCGAACTTCCGCTGCTTGTAGGTGTAATAGCCGTTCCCCAGCGGGTTGGTATCCATGTAGGGAATCACCATGAGCCCCACCAGAATCAGGGTCGGCAGCACCACGCCGGCCATCCAGGGATCGAAATAGACCAGCATCTCCTGCAGCCCCAGAAAGTACCAGGGCGCTTTTGCCGGGTTCATGGTCAGGGAGGGATTGGCCGGCTCTTCCAGAGGCGCATCCAGGGTAATCGACCACACCATCAGAATGAAGGTGACGATGATGGCAACCAGAAACTCCATGCGCAACAGGTAGGGCCAGACCTGAACTTCCCGAGCCCAGCCCGGTTTCCAGGGTTGCGTCTTGCGGTGGTGGGTCTTGGCCATCTCAGGGTCGGATTCCAGCCTGTCGATCAGCCGGTCGTTGGCGAACGCCTGCCGGAAGCCGTACCAGGCGTAAAAAGGGATGACCAGGATGAGCAGGACGATTGGAACATTGTCGGGCAGGGTGGTGATTTCCCAGAGCTGAACCCAATCCACTGATTTCCTCCTTATCCTTTTTCGAGCCGTTCCCGGTAGCGGGCCCTCGAACGATCGCCGCACCAACGAACGCTCAGAACCTTCGCGGCTCCTTGATTTCGGATTCCAGCATCACGGGAGACGGTCCCGAGATGCCGCCGTCCTTGCGGACTCTCCAGAAGTGAACGGCCATGAATATCCCCGCGATCAGGGGAATGGCGATGCAGTGCCAGATGTAGGCGCGCAACAGCGCGTTGGAGTCCACGATGGAGCCCCCCAGCAGAGCAAAGCGAACGTCGTTGAAGGCGGTCATGCCGAGCTCCGGTCCCAACGGACCCTCGTGCCCCAGCAAGGGCGTCGCCCGCGCCATGTTGGTTCCTACGGTGACCGCCCAGAAACCGAGCTGATCGTCCGGCAACAGGTATCCGGTAAAGGAAAGCAGCATGGTGAGCAGCATCAGAATCACGCCCACCATCCAGTTGAACTCCCGTGGCTTCTTGTAGGAGCCCGTCAGGAAGACCCTGAACATGTGCAGCCAGACCGTGATAATCATCAGGTGGGCGGCCCATCGGTGCATGTTTCTCAAGAGCTTCCCAAAAGGAACGTCGTGTTCCAGGTAGAGAATGTCCCGGAAGGCCTGCACCTTGGTGGGGTGGTAGTAGAACATCAGCAGAACGCCGGTGAAGGTCAACACGATGAACAGGTAGAAGGTGATCCCTCCCATGCCCCAGGTGTAGTTGTAGGCGACGGCGTCGCGGTTGATCTTGGCGGGGTGCAGATGCAGGAAGACGTTGGACAGGATCCCCAGCGCGCGATTGCGCGGCTTCTCGTCGTGGGTCACCCGGAAGATCGACTTGTAGAGTTGGGTCTTCTGCGGTTTCTTGAGCGACTGGACATCGTCCAGGGCCTTGTCCTTGAGGTTCTTGACCTCCTTCAGGACGCCGTCGATCAGGGCCGCCCCCTTTCCCGCCGGTTTCTGCTCTTTCAGATCGTCTGCCATGAAACGACTCCTCGGATGGATACTTGCAACTCCCGTAACGAAGATCGGCTACCGGCTACAACTGTAGAAACGCCCCCTCGTCCCGGAACTCGGACCGCATTCCCTTGGGCCATTCGTAGAGGACGCTGGTGTCCACCACGATCTGCCCTTCGGCGTCGAGCTCAACCTTGGCGCGGTCCAGGGGACGCGGAGCCGGGCCTTCGAAATTGATTCCCTCGCTGTCGTAACCGCTTCCGTGGCAGGGACACTTGAACTTGTTCTCGCTGGGCTTCCAGTCCGGAGTGCATCCCAGGTGCGTGCAGCGGGCGTAAACCACAAAGAGCCCCTCGGCGTCGCGCACCACCCAGATCCGCCTTTTCTGGAACTTGGTATCCACTCCGTATCCGAAGTCGGAAGGATATCCAATGCGGAACACCGTCTTGGGCTCGAACAGAGTTCTGGGAAAGAAGAACCGCAGGAACATGAAGAAATTGATTCCCAGGAACCCCGTAACCAGGGCCTGCACCGTGCGGCGGCGGCGCTTGGCGGGATCGACCGACTCGCCTCCCCCGAAGAGATTCAGGATCCTCGATAGCAACCCCGCCTTGGGTTTTTCCTGAACCTTGGCGGGCGGCGTCCGCCTTGGAGGCACCGCTCTCCGAGTCGCACCGGTTTGGGGTTGCTTCGGACCGTTACTTTCAGTATTTGGCATCCACTCCTCCAAGGGTTCCGAGGGGTGACTGACGGAGTCAGGTTGAATTTTGAATGCTAGGCAAAATGTTGGGCGGCGAGCAAGAAGGTGCGCCGACTACGGAAGTATCCAGATTTTAGTCTAAAAACGGGGATTGTCAATAGCCCGGTGACAGGGATGACCTTCCGAAAACAGCTCTGAAACCTGTTGCCCCCCATTTCCCGGCGTGGTTGGAGCCGCAGCCCGTCAAAATTTTATTGCCCCGTCCTTTTCCATTCAACGTATAATGGCCCGCACACGTGACCAGTCAGCAATGATTCCCCATCCCAGGTGCTGCTGAGCAAGTGAGCCGACACCCGGGCACCCGTCCGGGCCTGCCTGCAACCGCGAGAACCCGATGTCGAGAAAATACCGCCAACCCGGTTATCAGGACAACGAACGGGAGTCGCGGCCCCGGGTCCGAAGACCCTCCAGGCCCCGAGGCGCCCCCGAATTTCGAGCCAAGCCGATGCCGGGGTTTCAGGAGGTGGTCCGCTGCACCATGTGCGGGGCGACCACATCGCACGATATCGGGCTGGAAACCCAGTGTCCCAAGTGCGGGGCCGACCTCCATACCTGCCGGCAGTGCGTGTTCTTCGATACCTCGGCCCGCCTGGAATGCACTCAGAAGATCCCGGAACGCATTCCCCGAAAAGGGGCACGCAACCAGTGCGGCCTGTTCGTGGCCAAGAAGACCATCGAACGACAAACCACCTCCTTCACCCCGGCTGCTCGCGGCCCCAAGACGGCCCGGGAAGCCTTCGACGCCCTCTTCAAGAACTGAAACCGATCGGCGACCGGCACACCCGAGCCCCATGCGGATGCAAGCCAAGCTGTCGCGGGGGCATCGACGACCGGCTGGGCCGCACCGCTTCCCGAGCGGCGGGTCCGACGGGCGGGAAGCCGTCGCTGTAGTGTCTCCGGAGATGAGTCGAACGCGCGAAGGAACGGGTAGAGTGTTGGTGCGGAAGGCGGGACTTGAACCCGCATGGCTTGCGCCGCCACCCCCTCAAGATGGTGTGTCTGCCAATTCCACCACTTCCGCACGCCAGACTGGGCTCCCTGGGAGAGCGGGTGTCATTCCGCCCGCTGGGAGCCGGACTCATCCTCCTGGACCGGCGCTGCCGGGCTCTCTGACGACTGAGGGGCTGGAGCGGCCGCCGGACTCTCAGCGGGAGCCGCTTCCTGGGGGGCAGTCGCGGCCGTGTCCTGCATGATGGAGCGACCTTCGTCCTGAGACGTCAGCAGCGATAGAGTAAAGGAGGTAGCCATGAATATGATGGCTGCACCGGTGGTCAGCTTGGAAAGAAACGTGGCCGTGCCCCTCGCTCCGAAGGCTGTCTGGGAACCGCCCCCACCGAAGGCGCCTGCCAGGTCCGCGCCCTTCCCCGACTGCAGCAGCACAATCAGGACCAACATCAGGCAGACTATCACATGGATGATTTGCAGTAGCAGTGCCATTAGGCCTGAAAGTTGACTATTGCGGCAAAGGATTCGGCCTTCAGACTTGCCCCGCCCACCAGGGCACCGTCGATGTCGGCCCGGGCCATCAACCCGTCCACGTTTTCCGGCTTGACGCTGCCGCCGTAAAGGATGGGCAATTGCTCGGCCGCCTGCCCACCGAAGACCTCCGCAGCCACGCTCCGAATGAAGGCGTGGACATCCTGGGCCATCTCCGGAGTTGCCGCCCGCCCGGTACCGATCGCCCACACCGGTTCGTACGCGATCATCGTACGGGAAAGGGCACCCCCTGTCAAGCCGGCCAGCGACTGCCGAAACTGGGCGCCGACGACCTCTTCGGTCCGTCCGGACTCGCGCTCCGCGAGCTGTTCTCCCAGGCAGACGATGGGGGTGAGACCCGCTTTGAGAGCTGCCGCGGCCTTGCGGCAGACGGCCCGGCTGGTCTCGCCGAACAGGCTGCGCCGCTCGGAGTGTCCCAGGATGGCGAAGCGGCAGCCGGCCTCGGCCACCATGCCCGGGGAAACCTCGCCGGTAAAGGCCCCCTGGCTCTCCCAGTGGAGATCCTGCGCAGCGATGGCGATGGGGCTGCCCTCAGCGGCCCGGGCCGCGGCCCAAAGGGAGGTGAAAGGGGGCGCCACCACGACGTCGCAATGGCGCGAGGCTTCCACCAGGGGCCTCAGTTGCCGGATCAGCTCCACGCTTTCCCGGACCGTCCGGTGCATCTTCCAATTCCCGGCAATGACCGGGCGCCTGCTGGGGGTTGGGGATTCCATGGGAGTGTTCCTCCGAAGGCGGTGGGGGCTCAAGCTCTGTCGCTCAGCGACTCCACGCCCGGCAGTTTCCGGCCACTCAGAAATTCCAGCGACGCCCCGCCGCCTGTCGAAATGTGCGTGATTCGGTCGGCGACACCCGCCCGGCGGACGGCGGCAATCGAATCGCCTCCGCCCACGATCGTGGTCGCCGCGCTGGCCGCCGCGGCCTGGGCCAGGGACAGGGTGCCTCCGGCAAAGCGGTCGATCTCGAACACGCCCACCGGCCCGTTCCAGAGAAGGGTTCGGGCCGTGGCGAGGATCTTCCGAAAACGGGAGCGGGTTTCGGGGCCGATATCGACCCCCATCCACTCCGGCCCGGTCTCCCCAATGGAAGTCACCCGGCTCGGGGCGTCGGGCTCCAGTTTGCAGGTGACGACGTGATCGACGGGCAGCACCAGGGGAATCCCCGCCTGCTCCGCTTTCCGCAGCAGATCCCTTGCCAGCGGGATCTTGTCCTCTTCCACCAGGGACCTCCCCACCTCCACCCCCCGGGCCCGCAGGAAAGTGTAGGCCATCCCCCCACCCACCAGCATCCCGTCCACGCGCTGCATCAGGTTCTCGATGACCTCGATCTTGTCGGACACCTTGGCTCCCCCCAGAACGGTCACAAAGGGCCGGTCGGGGTGTTCCAGGGCCTTGCCGAGATAGGAGAGTTCCCGTTCCATCAGAAAGCCGGCCGCTCCCCCGCCCACGAACCGAACCATGCCGGCCGTGGAGGCATGGGCTCGATGGGCGGCCCCGAAGGCGTCGTTGACATAGCAGTCGCAGAGGCGGGCCAACTGCCGGCAGAAGGTTTCGCTGTTGGCCTCCTCCTCCGGGTGGAAGCGCAGGTTCTCCAACAGCAGAACCCGGCCTGGGCCCAGTCCCCTGCTTTGCCTCTCCACCGCTTCCCCGACGCAGTCCCCGGCCCTATTCACCGGCCTCCCAATGGCGGCTTCCAGCGCGGCGGCCACCGGCTTCAGGCTCAGGCTCGGATCGACCCGGCCCCGCGGCCGTCCCAAGTGAGAGGCCAGCACCACCCGGGCTCCACGGGACAGCGCGTAGCGAATGGTGGGCAGGCTGGCTTGAATCCGGGCGGAGTCGGCAACCCGGCCCGACTCATCCAGGGGGACGTTGAGGTCGGCCCGAATGAAGAGCCGCCGGCCACCGAGGTCCAGATCCCGAATGGAGAGCTTGTTCATGATGAGGGATTATCCACGAAGGGACCCGAAGACACACGCACAATAATTGAGCTCCGGAGCCGGCAAGCGGCGTTGGTGGCCGTGCCACTGGTCGTCACTCATGGAGCGCCGCGTATGTTCCCCTCCGGCTCGACTGCGGGCTGCGCCGAGCCGCAGGCGAAGGCTGATGCGGAGGGGGGTGTACGCAGGCCTCAGCCAACTTGTTCCCCTCCTGCCGTTCTTGACCTTGGCAACCGCGAGACCTCACAATCGGACCGACAGGTTGCTCACAACAAGCCCTCTTTGATCATGGTTCCGGCGACCCGGTGAAGATTGCGGACTCCTGGCAGACGGCAGAAGGGGCAGGCATTGATTCGGCGACTCTACAGCCTGGGTTTCACGCTGGCCTTCCTTCTGGCGCTGCCTTACTTTCTGTTTCAGGCCCTTCGCCATCGCAAGTACCTCTCCAGCTTGTCCGAACGCCTGGGGATTCTCCCCAGGGAGATCGGAACGGGACCTGCGGGCGGCATCTGGGTCCACGCCGTATCGGTTGGAGAGGTGCTTTCGGTACTGCCTCTGGTCAAGCAGATTCGGCAGCGGTGGCCCGGACGACCTCTCTTTCTCTCCACCACCTCGCGAACCGGTCAGGAACTGGCCCGCAAGAACCGACAGGGGCTGGCGGGGGTCTTCCATTTTCCCCTGGACTGGAAATTCGCCGTGCGGCGAAGCCTCGACCAGGTGCGGCCCGGCCTGGTTCTGATTCTGGAAACCGAGATCTGGCCGAATTTCCTGCATGAATGCCGGCGGCGGAAAATCCCGGTCTGCCTGGCCAACGGTCGCATCTCCGACCGGTCCTTCAAAAAATATCGCCGCTTCCGCCGCTGGTTGCCGTGGGCGGTGAGCCTGTTCGACTGCTGCTGCATGCAGGACCCGGTGGACCGGGAACGCATTATTTTCCTGGGAGCGCCCCCCGACAAGGTGGAGGTCTGCGGCAACCTGAAATACGAAATCGAGCCGCCCCGGGAACTCAATTCCAGGCTGGCCCGATTCCGCTCCCTCATGCAGCTCTCCTCCACGCCCTTCCTGGTGGTGGCCGGCAGCACCCGGAGCAACGAGGAGACGCCCGTTCTGAGCGCCTTCCGGTCGCTGCAGCGGGAGTGCCCCCAAGCCCGACTGCTGCTGGCTCCTCGGCACCCGGGTCGCTGCGCCGAAGTGGAGCAGTTGCTGACCTCGCAAGCCTTCCGCTTTGTCAAGCGATCCCAAATGTCCGACATGGTCATACCCAAGGACCGGAACCCGCCGGCGGAAGTCATCCTGCTGGACACCCTGGGAGAACTGCCGGTGCTTTACGCCCTGGCCGACCTGGTATTCGTGGGAGGCAGCCTGATCCCCTGGGGCGGACACAACCTGTTGGAGCCCGCCCTGTTCAAGAAGCCGGTGCTGTTCGGTCCCCACATGAACAATTTTCGCGAGATGGCCCGGCACTTTGTGAAAGCCGAGGCCGGCATAATGGTTCAGAATGAAGTCGAACTGGGTGAACGCTTCCTGGAACTCTTTCGGGACAGCGCCTCGCGCCGGCGGCTGGGCGCCAACGGCTACGGGATCATCCGGGCCAATCAAGGAGCCGGAGCCAGGATCCTGGATCGGGTCGCCAGTGTTCTGTCCGAGAAATGATGATGCCATTGCGGCTTGTTTCCGGCGCCTATGAGCAGGTCGTCCGCCTCCGCAACCGAGGCTACGACGCCGGCTGGTGCAAGGTCCAACGCCTCCAACGGCCGGTGATCAGCGTCGGCAACCTGACGCTGGGCGGCACCGGCAAGACGCCCACCGTCATCGCCCTGGGAACCATTCTTCAGGGCGCCGGCTACTCCGTGTCGGTGTTGCTGCGAGGTTACAAGGGACGCCACCGGGGGGGACCGCTGCCGGTCTCCGACGGTCGCCGAATCCGGAGCCAATCCGACCTCGCGGGTGACGAAGCCCTGGTCATCGCCAGGAACCTGCCCGGGGCCCGGGTCACCGTAGACAAGGACCGGGCCAGGGCCGGGCGCTGGATAGAGAGTCGGGGGGCGGCCGATCTCCACCTGCTGGACGACGGTTTCCAGCACCGTCGACTCCACCGCTGTCTGGACCTGGTCCTGGTGGACGTGACCAACCCCTTTGGAGGCGGGCGAATGGTCCCCTGGGGTCAACTGCGGGAACCCCCGGAAGCTCTCCGCAGAGCCGACGCGGTCATCCTGACCCGCACTCGACCCGGAAAGGACTACGACAGGCTGACCCGCGAGCTCCGGCGCTTCAAGCCGGAACTGCCCTGTTTCCGCTCGACCCAGACCGTCGAGCCGGTTGCCCGCAGAACGGCCTTGGGAGAAACAGTGGAGGCACCCTTGGCCGGATGCCGTGCCCTGGCCTTCGCCGGGCTTGCCAACCCGCACCAGTTCTTCGACGGCTTGTCACAGCAGGGGGTGGAACTGGTTCAAGCCCTTCCCTTCAGCGATCACCATCGCTACTCCATTCGGGAGTTGACCGCCATTGGCGAGCGCTGCCGGAAGTTGCAGGTGGGCACCGCCATCACTACCGAAAAGGATGCCGAAAACCTGCCGCCGGCTTCCCTGCATCCTCCGGCCCTTCGGGTGCTGATCGCCCGGGTCTCGTTCGCGTTCGTGGGAGAGGGCCTGCGGGAAATGTTGCTGCGCGCGCTAGACGAGGAGTCCCGTTGAAAACGTTTCTGGAAGGCGACCGCGTCCGACGGCTGCTGATACGGGGAACCAACTGGGTGGGAGACTCGGTGATGGCCATCCCAGCGCTGCGAGAGGTTCGGCAGCTCCTTCCCCGGACTCACATCACCTTGCTGGTGCTGCCCTGGGTCAGCGACATCTACCGGGGGAGTCCCTGGGTGGACGCCGTCTGGCTCTACGATCGCGAAGGCCGGCATGCGGGGACGGCGGGGCGGCTCCGGTTGGTCCGGAAGCTCTCCCGAGGCGGCTTCGACGCCGCCCTGCTGCTGCAGAACGCCTTCGAGGCCGCCCTGTTGACCCGGCTGGCCGGCATTCCCCTGAGAGCCGGCTACCGCAGGGATGCACGCGGCTGGCTCCTGACCCATGCCGTTTCGATCGATCCAAGACTGAGGGCGCGGCACCAGACCTGGTACTACCTCGACCTGGTGGAACGGCTGGCGGGCCGGGAGAGATCCCTGGACGCCCCCTCGCCGACCCTTGAGAAGACCACGCCGGAGCTGCCGCTGCGTCTGGAGGACCGATCCCTCGCCAGGACGCGACTGGAACAGGAGGGTGTTCGATTTCAAGGCAAGGTGATCGGCGTCCACCCGGGCGCCGCCTTCGGTTCGGCCAAGCGCTGGATGGGAGATCGCTACGCCCAGGTCCTGGACCGGCTGATCCGCACCCAGGGAGTCGAAGCCATCCTGTTCGGCTCCCGGCAGGAGCGACCCATCGCGGAGGCCATTTGCGGGCACATGGCGGCGCGACCGCTGGTCCTGTCAGGCAGGACCAGCCTCTCGGAGCTGATCGCCATGATTGCCTGCTGCGACCTCTTCATCACCAACGATTCGG
>JAPOZE010000017.1 GCA_026706225.1 Acidobacteriota bacterium | reverse complement strand
GACTCTGTCGATTTCGATATCATCGGCGAAAACATCCAGCACATCGCCAACTTCACCATTGAGAAGTACGAGTACCAGAATGACCGCACTCTTTCGCTCAAGGAGCGGGAGGCCGTCGTTGCCGGCATCACCAATGCCCTGTGGCTGTATATTGAGCGTCTGAAGACCCGGCGCAAGCAGCTTCTGACGGAAATGTTCAAATCCGCCGAATCAGTGCTCGAACGGGTCGTCGCAAAATCGGAAAAATGATGCCCGTAGCGGCCACGGTGGGATGGTCTGCCAGGACCAAAACCAGCATTTCTCACCACGGGTTGCACTCTTGAGGCAAGCACAAGGCTTCCAGTAGAACTACAGCCTGGACTCCCGAATGGTCCTTCGGGTCAGAAAGTCGCGATAACCTGCAAAGGCGGCGTTGACGTCCTCGGGCGTGAGCCCGTAGTCCCCCAGGTCGTAGCGATGCCGTGGCTCACCGCGGCGGCGCTCCGCCTGCTGAAACAGCCAGTCCTCCATGGCAGTAATCGTCCCCCGCTTGAGCGGCCAGTTGAACCGCTCATAGATGGTGTGGACGACCGCCATGGGATCCTCGACCAGATCCACGTAATTCACGTCAATCCAGCGGTGCTCCAGTTCGGGATGGCCTTCCCGGAATTGAACCGCCCTGTCCATCATGCCGCTCATGAAGGCCAACTGCTCGACGCCGAACTCGTTCGGAGGCAGGAGCTCACTGGAAAGGGAACGTACCCGCTCCACCAGGCTGTTCCAGGATCCCATGAACTGCGAGGGCTCGCGGTGGGTCTGGATGAACAGGGCGTCCGGGTAGGTCTTGATGAGGGTTTCCAGTTCCATGAGGTGAAAGGGCATCTTGAGTAGCCATTGGCCCTGGCGCCCGGGCTCACGCTGCCGCCGCTGCCAAGCGAAATGCTGAATGGTGCGGCGATGGAAGGCGTAGGCGTCTCCGGAACCGTTCGCGTCCAGCCACCGGCCGTATTCCGGTACGTGGAATCGAGAGGTAGTGACCCATGCCGAGAAGGCCATCCTGAAGATCGGGAAATCCTCTTCCGGTTCGTCGACGTTGAAATCGTGAACGCCCTCCAAGACCTTGAAGATGTCGGATGCTCGCAGCGCTTCCTCGGTTCGCGCCCGGCGAGGGTCCTCGGGTGTGCCCGCAACCGTAGCGTACTCATCGGTCGAGAGGACCGGCTCGGCGTACTCGTATAGCCGCAACGTCCAAAACCGCCTGTCGCGAGACATCAGCCGGTGCAGGTAGGTCGTGCCGGTGCGGTTGATGCCCACGATGAAGACCGGCCGCGGGATCAGTTCCCGTTCGATCTCGGGGTGCTGCCGCCGTTCGCGGGCCAACCGTGCGTTGTTGCGCAAGAAACGGTTCATTTCAAAGGCGACGTCGCCAATCTTGTCCTCCAGCAGTCGCGCATCCGGTGAGTTCAAAGCTCCGACCAGTTGCCGCAGGCCCTGGCGCATCCACTCCGGACAGGCCGAGTCGAAGGGAACGCCCTCTTCGGCGGCGTAGCGCTCGGCCCGGGCCGTCAGGCAGTCGAAGTCCAAACGGGTTTGCGGAACCTGATACGGCCATTGTTCCCGGTGGTCCCTGACCCACTGTCCAGTGCGTCTCAGCTTGGTCAACATGCCCAGCCACCGGATCGGGCGCGAGCTGTCCTCGCGGATGGCACGGTCGCAAATGGGCAGCCTGTCCTTCGGCTTGTTCTTGCTGAACCAGTACTTCCCCAAATGATCGAACACCGCCCAGTGGCCATGGAGCGGGGAGTTCTTGCCGCGCGCCTGGCAGGCGCGCTTGAACGCCTCGTAGGGAACCTCGGGCCAATAGAGCCCGAAATCGGCAGGTTCCAGGTCGTAGTGATCCAACTGCGGGTTGCAGCAATGGTAGATGGTGAAACGACGTTCGGGATTCAGGGAAATGGCCGTGCAGGCTTCGCTCAGCGCATCGACCGCTTCGTTGCTGGATCGAAACGTGAATTCCTCGGGCAACGTTCCGGAATCGACCACCGCGGCAAACAGGCGCACGCTGAGATCCTGCTCCGGGGTATATCCGTCGCTGGACAAACCGGTTTGCGGCAGCCGAAAAATCGCCAGCGGCATACCGGCCTGTTGCGCGAACAGGAGTATCTGCTCGGATGTCAGCTTGCTCCACGGATAGCCGAGAAATCCGAGCGGGAACATTCTCTTCATGCTTTGGAGATCCGGTTGCATCTGGTGGTCGATGCGGCTGTCTTTGAATTCATGTGCGAAGCTGCAGAAATACTGGGGGAACACACCCATGGTCGAGGCGTAGAACAGGTGCTTGAAGCGTTTGCGCAAACACAGTTCGAGCACGTTGCGGGTGCTGAACGTATTGACCTTGCGTATGGCCAGATAGGACGACACGAGATCTATGGAGGCCGCAAGATGATAGGCGGCATCGATCCGCCGGCACAGGGCATCGAAATCCGCTTCGCTCAAGCCGAATCGCGTCTCGGCGACGTCACCGACGGCGACGCGTATGCGCGGCGCGAAGGATTCGTCCCAGATGCCGGCCCGCTCGAGGGCGGCGCGTATGCGTCCGAAACCGTGCTCGACGCTTTCGGCCCGGACAATGCAATGCACCAGGAGCTCGGGGTTCTGTCTCAACAGGTCGCGCAGGAAGAAACGACCGATGAAACCGGTAGCCCCGGTCAAGAATACCTCCCTGAAATCACTGGGAGAAACGGCGGCAGCCGGCGCTTCCCGGCTGACTGTCTCGTGAACGAATCGACGCAGGGTATCGACGTCATTCTGACAATGCCGCGGCAAATTGCCGTCGAGCGGCGCCACCTTCGTGTCGGCGGCGATTCTTTCAGCCATGTATTCTTTCCCTCATGAATAGTGGCGACCCGGAACTGTGCTTTACATCGCCGCCGAGTGTGTGAACTGGTCAACCTGGGCGCTCACGGCGGACCGGAACAACTCCAGGGCATCATCGATTCCATCGCCGAAGTAGCGGAATTCATCGGGTATGGACGCAAAGCGCGCATCGGTTCGTGCGATCAAGGCGTGCTTCCGTTTCTCGATTTCTTCCACATCCCGAATATCCTGCGAAACCGCTTCCTTGAACCTCCCCAACTCGGTCGCCAAGAACTGCTTGAAGTCGCCGATGGCAATCTGCTGACTGGTGATCTTTTCAAAGTGGTAGCCCAGGGCAGCCAGGCGGATCGCCTCCGGGAGCAAGCCGGGATGGTCCCTGGAGACTTTGGCGATGAACTTCGTATAGGCCGGGATCTGCTTGTCGGAGAGCTTTTGGCGAACGGACATGAGGGCCAAAAAAAGCGCGTTCCTGCTCATCGGCTTCAGCAGATGCGGGATGGGCCTGAGGTGTTCAAGCAACGTCAGGCAGCGCAAAAAGTAATTCTCGAGAGTCGGATCATAGATGGTGGTGATGACGCGCCGGTATCCCTCCATCAATGTCTCGACATCCATCTCCGGCTTGAAGTTGAGGGCGACGTTGACACTGGTCAGGTTCAGGACGCGGTCGGTGCTGCTTCCGAAAGACTCTTCCAAGAGCCGGTTCTCCCTATTCAAACGATCGTATAGATTCGTGTCTTTCAGAGCGTTCAACAGCCCGACCATGGCCATGGGAATGCCGACTTCCTGAATGAAATCGATCTGGGCATCGAACGCGCCCTCGTCATCATCATCCAGACCCAGGATGAATCCTCCATCGACCCGCATCCCTTTCTGTTGGATCTTGCGAACGCAGTTGAATAGATAGTTCTCTTCCCGCTTGCTGACGTTCTGCGGTTTCTTCATCTTGCGCAAGGCCTTGGGATTCGGCGTTTCGATACCCAGAAACACGGAATCGAAGCCCGCTTCAACCATGCCGTCCATCAATTCATCCATACGGGCCAGATTCACGCTGGCTTCGGTGAACAGGGAAAACGGATAGCCACGGGTCTTCTGCCATTCGGCAATGGCACGCACCAACTTCATCGCCTCTCGCTTGTTGCCGATGAAATTGTCGTCAACCAGGAAGACGTGGCTTCGCCAGCCCAGTCGATAGAGCAATTCGAATTCGTCCAGCACCTGATCCGGCAACTTGGTCCGGGGCACGCGACCGTAGAGCTTGGTGATATCGCAGAATTCACAGTCGAACGGGCAGCCTCGGGAGAATTGTATGGACATGGAGTAGTAGGCCTTCATGTCGATGAGGTCGAAGCGCGGAACAGGTGTCCTGGTCACATCCGGTTTTCGCGGCTCGCGGTAGATGGCTGCAGCCGTGCCATTTTCCAGGTCTCGCAGAAAATCGACAAAGGTCTCCTCGACCTCATCCAGCACAAAATGGTCTACACCGCTGATCTCGCCATGATAGGTGGTGGGATAGGGACCTCCAGCCATCACGGGCACGCCCGCCCGGTTGCATCGCTGCGTAACGGAGTGCAGGGATTCCCGCTGGACAACCATGGAAGAGGTAAACACCAGGTCCGCCCACTCCAGGTCGGAATCCTCCAGGGGAGCCACGTTCATATCCACCACGCGCAGGTTGTATTTCGGCGGAAACATCGCGGCGACGGTCAGCAAACCCAGAGGCGGAAAGGCGGCCTTGATGCGGAAGATCTCCAGCGCAAAATTGACGCCCCAGTAGGAAGGAGGATATTCGGGATACACCAGAAGCGCATTCGGCATGGCAAGCCTCATTGGCTGTCGCGCAAGATTCAGTGCTTTCTTCTACACTGCCGCCGAGCGGGTGAGGTGGTCCGCCTGAGCGTTCACAGAGACCCGAAAGGACTCCAACGCAGACTCGATTCCATCTCCATGGTATCGAAAGTCTTCCGGAATCAATTGGTTGCGCGCCTGAGCTCGCGCGAACAACTCTCGTCGCCGGACTCTGATTTCCTCCACGTCCCGAACGGAACTTGAAGAGGTTTCCCTGAATATTTCCGCCTCGGCTTCCAAAAATGCCTTGAAGTCGTGGATTGCCATCTGCTGGCGGGTGACCTTTTCAAAATGGTAGCCCAATGCGGCCAGGCGAATCGCCTCGGGGAGCATTCGGGGATGGTCCTTGGACACGTTGGCGACAAATCTCATATAGGCAGGGACTTGCTCAGCGGAAAGCTGGCGGCGCAAGCCCATCATGTTCGCATAGAGCGCGATCTTGCTCTGCGGTTTATGCAAGTGCGGAATGGTTGTGAGGTGTTCGAAGAACATCAGGCAACGCTTGAAGTAATTCTCCAGAGTTGGGTCGTAGACGCTGGCGGTCACGCGCCGGTATCCCTCGATCAACACCTCGGGATCCATCTCCGGCACGAAGTTGAGGGCCGTAGAGGTCGTGCCGATGGAGACGTCCAACAGCCGATTTTCCGACTGCAGGCGTCGATACAGGTCGGTTCCCTTCAGGGCGCCCAACAACCCGATCAAAGCCATCGGAATGCCGGCCTCCTGAATGAAATCGATCTGCAGGTCGAACACGCCCGCATCATCCTCGTCCAGGCCCAGGATGAACCCTCCCATGACCTGCATCCCTTTCCGCTGGATGGTTCGGACGGAATTGAGAAGGTAATTGTTGTCCCGCTTGTCGATGTTCTGAGGCTTCTTCATCTTCAGCAAGGCCTTGGGATTGGGCGTTTCAATACCCACGAACACGGAATTGAATCCGGCTTCAACCATGACGTCCATCAATTCATCCATGCGGGCCAGGTTCATGCTCGCTTCGGTGAACAGGGAGAAGGGATATCCACGAGCCTGCTGCCATTCGGCAATGACCCGCAGCAGCTTCATCGCAGCTCGCTTGTTGCCGATGAAGTTGTCGTCAACCAGGAAAAGACGCCCACGCCAGCCCAGTTGATACAAGGTCTCAAACTCATCCACCATCTGATCCGGCGACTTGGTCCGAGCCACGCGACCGTAGAGCTTGGTGATGTCGCAGAACTCACAGTCGAACGGGCAGCCTCGGGAGAACTGAACGCACATGGAGTGGTAACTCTTGGTGTCGATGAGGTCGAAGCGCGGAACGGGTGTCCGGGTCATATCCGGTTTTCGCGGCTCCCGATAAACGGCATTGGCCGTGCCGCTCTCCAAGTCACGCATAAAGTCTCCAAAGGTCTCCTCCACCTCATCCAGCACGAAGTGGTCGACACCCTGGATCTCATCGCGAAAGGAAGTGGGATAGGGTCCTCCCGCCACCACGGGAACGCCGGCCCGGTTGCACCGCCCGATGACGTTCTGCAGGGATTCGCGTTGAACGATCATGGTGGAGGTAAATACCAGGTCCGCCCACTCCAGGTCCGACTCTTCCAGGGGAGTCACATTCATGTCCACCACGCGGAGGTCGTAGTGCGGCGGAAACATCGCGGCGACGGTGAGCAGACCCAAGGGTGGGAATGCTGCCTTGATGCCCAGCATATCGAGTGCAAAATTCGCACCCCAATAGGAAGGGGGGTTTTCAGGATAAACCAACAGAGCATTCGGCACGGCTACGCCTTCCCCTGTTTCTCCATTGCCATGTCGGCCGCCCAAGGCCGTCACTAAACGGCGGATTCTCTCACGGTACCGGATACCACATCTCGCGGATGGGGAAAGTGGTCTTCTTTTGCGCTCGCAAAAACCGATGGTGCGCGGCGGGCGCGCTGCCGGACACTTTGGGCGGCATCCTCGGAAATGGCCGTATCCGCCTCGGCCGGATCGTCCTCGACATTTTCTTTTCCATGGATGATTCCCCGGGCCAGCGACAGACAGGTGGCGGTAGTCATCAACTCGAGGGCGCTTACCCGATAGTTGAACTGCGTCTGGATGAACGTGCCCAGCTCGGCCACCGAGATGGAGGTGAGTCCGAAACTGGCCAGTGGCTCCTCCACGTCGCCCTCCTCGTGGCCGCAGAGCTCGGCGACCTTGGCAGCAATCTGCGCCACCACGCTCTCGAGCGTCAACTCGCCCTCCACACCAGCCTTGAAGGCGTCCTGATTATTCATCAAACGCCCGACGCGCATGTAGTCCGGGTAGTCGGTCGTCCAGGCCGGATGCTTGAAAACGGCCGTAATCAAGTGGTCCCGATCAGGCATCGCGCGCAGGGCATAGTCGAGGTTGGCGATGGCGAAGTCGCTGCTGACCGGCGGAAGGCCGGCGGCCCTCATCATGCGCAACACGGGGAGACTGCGCGCGGCCATGCCGGCGTCGGCGACAGCGGCCATATTGTAGGACATGCAGGGAAGGCCCTGGCGGCGGCGATAGGCCGCAAAACCGTCCAGAAATGCGTTGGCCGCGCTGTAGCTGATCTGTCCGGGGTTGCCCAGGGCCGAGGCAGTCGAGGAGAACAGAACAAAGTAATCGAGTGGGCAACCCTCGGTGGCCCGGTGGAGATGGAGAGCTCCGTGAGCCTTGGCTGCGAAAACCGTTGCCATGGATTCGGCTGACAGATCGTCCAGCAAACGGTCGTCCAGCGCGCCGGCCAGGTGGAACACACCCTTGAGCGGCCTCTTGAGTTGAGACACGCAGCGCCGGACATCTTCTTCCACCGCCGCGTCGCCCGATACGATGTCGAATTCCGCATCCTCATCCATGTACACGAGAGCGCTCGAATGACGGACCCACTCAGCGTCCCGACGTCGCTCGGGGTCGCGGTCCATCAGGGTGACATGGCGCGCGCCAGCGGCCACCAGGTAAGGCAAGAGTCGCAGTCCGAAGCCGCCCAGGCCGCCGGTCACCAGATAGGTTGCCTCGGGATCGAAAAACGGCCGCACGTCGGAGACCGTGAAACCCGCATCGCTGGCAGCCTCGGGAGCTTTCAGCACGAGTTTCCCCTGGTGGCGACCGGAAGTCATCAGGCGAAGGGCCTTGGCGTAGTCCTTGAACGGAAAGACGGTGACCGGAAGCGGCGGCAGCGCTCCTTGGTCGAGCAAATCCAGGCAGGCTTGGGAGAGCTGGCGCGATAGATAGGGGTCATCAATCATCAGACGGTCCACGTCGATGGCAGCGAAACGCAGGTTCTTGCGGAAGATGCGCAGACCGAGGGCGTTGTCGGCGTAGATGTCGACCTTGCCGATCTCGCAATGCCAGCCCCCCGGGCGCAGGGCCTGCAGACAAAGTTCAACGTGGCGTCCGGCCAGGGAGTTCAGCACGACGTCGACGCCCTCGCCTCCGGTCGCCGCCATCAGGTCGTCATGCCAGGCGAGGCTGTGCGAATCGAAAGCCGCTCGCACGCCCAGCGACAGCAATTGCTCCCGCTTGTTTTCACTTCCGGCAGTGGCGTAAATCTCTGCTCCCACATGCTTGGCCAGCGCGATGGCGGCCTGTCCGACGCCGCCCATCGCCGATTGGATGAGGACTCGCTGGCCCTTGCGCAGGCGGGCCAGGTGAATCAGGGAATAGTAGGCGGTGACGTAGACCGACAGGACCGAGGCGGCTTCTTCCATGCTCAGGCGGTCCGGCTTGGCGAAAACGAGGGATTGGTTGACCACGACGCGATTGGCGATGCAGCCGCCCTGTATGAAGGCTACATCGTCGCCGGGGCGGCAACCCCGCACCTCCGACCCGACGCGGCGGACGACCCCGCTTCCCTCCATGCCGACTTCACGCCCAAGGGCCGAGCGCTCATAGGCCGAAGCCGGCAACAGGCCCAGCGTGACCATGACATCGCGAAAATTGAGGGCGGCGGCCGTCACTTCGATCTCCACGTCGTCCGGCCCCAAAGGAGGGAGCTCGCAGGTTTTCATCTCGAGACCCGCGATCTGCCCCGGATTGTCCAGGGTGAGCCGGTAGGCAAGCTCCTCACCTGCGGATACCCGGGAATACCGCTCCGTAATGTCGACCCACCTGGGCGCCCACAAGCGGTTGTCCCGCACCGCCAATTCGCGCTCGCGCAAATCGCACCGAGCCAGCCAGGCCGTCGTTTCCAAATCGCCGGAATCACCCAGGTCCACCAGGCGAAAATCGATCCGGGCTTCCAGGTCGATTTCCAGGGCCATGCTGCGAACCGCCCCCCACAGCGCACTCCCGCGCGGATTATCCACATCGAGCACGGCTCCGCGGGTCACCACGGTCAATCGGCACCAGTGGTTCGCATTCTCCATCCTGTACGAGACCAGAGCCTGGACAAAGGCAACAAAACGCGACACCGCCTTTTCCCCCGTCGGGTCTTCCGGGTCCTCGCCACAGAAATAGTCGATGGCGCGCAGTTCGGCCGCCTGCGGCCACGTTTCGAGCAAATGGAGCGCGTTGGCGGCGAGAGCTTCATCGGGGATCGGATGCGCATCCGGCGCATCGAGCAGGGCCACCCAGTCCGACGCCCAGCTTTCCGGCTCCCCGAGCACCCATCGCGAGCCCGGCGGCTTTGTGGCGGCGGGATGTTCCGCAGGGGACTGCGGGGCCTGTAGCAGGGTCTTGCGCCGCCCGGCTCGAACGACCGTCCAACCGGCGACGGGCCGGATGACGTCACCCTCGCCATGAGAGACCAGGGCCAAGCCGCCGGCCACCGCCAATCGGCGCGCCAATTCCCATTCCTCCGGCCGGACCACCTCGCCATCCCCATGCAGAAAAATGATTTCGGCGCTACCCGGACGCAGGAGACCCGCATCCAGTTGCGGTTGAGCAGCCGGGTCGAGGCACTCGAAACGCAAGGCGGCATCGCGTTGACCGTAGGCGTCGAAGTGAGCCCGGGTACTCTCTTCGGTATCGCCCACCAGCCAGAACTCGGTCTGTGCGCCGCCGTTCGAGAGATGGTCGATGCACCGATCGAGAAGGGTCTGCTCCGGCTCCCGGCAGCCCGCGAACTCGACCACGTGACAGGCGTACGGTTCGCCCCGTTCCGGCCTTTCGAGGGCGGCAATCAAGGCGGCGGGTTCGATCTCGCCGTCAGGAAGTCTGTCGGCAAGCCCTTGACCGGCGGAAACGAACTTGGGCTGCCAGGATATCCGGTGCTTGCTTAGCGGCAGGTCGTTCCATCGCGGATTGGAGGTGAAATAGGTGTATTCGCCGATATGAGCAACGAGGTCTCCGGTTGCGCTGTCGTAAAGACTGAGGCTGCCGCCGGACCGTTCGCCGCGGCGAACGGAATACTGCCCCCGCTCGTTGGCATCCATCCAGTCGTCGCGGGGCTTGGTCACGTGACAGGTGATCCGCGGGCCGGAGGGCGGGCGAAAGAAGGTCACGCCTTCGGCTCGCTGGGGGATGGCAAACAGGTCGGCGGCGGTCAGCAAATGGTACAGAAAGATCTGCAATGCCCCGTCGAACAAGGGAGGACACGAGACGTAGCCCTCTTCTCGACCTGTGGTCCATAACTCCTCGTCCATCTCTACATCGAAGAGATAAGCCTTCGATACCGTATCCACCAAAACGCGTTGGATGGTCCTGAAAAAGGGACCGTACTGGAACGTCTCGCTAAGGACCGCTTCCAGGCGCTCGTAAAAATTCCGGTCGTCCGCGAGAAACGAGGGCTTGAAGTGGGTCGTATCGATGTCCGCCAGCCGGCATGGCACCTCCACCGCATGGTCGTCGCCCACCAGGCGCACCTTCCCGCGGCAGTGCAACTCACTTTTCGCGTCAACGTCGTACCGCCGGGAAGAAATGGTGAAGGTCCATTCGTCCGTAGCCGCGGTCACCGGATGCAAGTCCGTTTGCAGACGTACCGGCTTCTTGGGGATGGGGCAGGGCTGGAGGAACTCTATCACGTCGAAGCACGCGGGAACGCCCCCCAAGGCTTCCAGGATCAGTTCGATGTAACCGGCCCCCGGCATGATCGCCGCATGGTGGACGCGGTGCTCTGCCAGCCAGGGAAAGTCCTGCTCGGAAAGCCGCGCCTCGAAGAGCGGGTGATCCGCAGGAACCTTGTGTCCGACCAACGGCCCATGGGAGTACTCGCCCTGTCGGACAAACATCTCGTTGTCGCACATGATATCCATCGTCGCCTGCTCTTCTCTCGGATGGCCAGGCAGCAGATGGGCGACCGGCTCCGGCCGCGGATATTGGGCGGCGAAGTCCAGATCTACGCCGGCCATGAAAAGCGCACCCAGAGCCTGGTTGAAGCCGAGGCACACATCGCTGTCTCTCATCAGGGTCGGAATACAGGCCGGCACTGGCGCACTGCATTCCAGGCACTGCGCGATGGTGGTTTGCAGGGCGCTGTGCGGTGCAATTTCCAGCACTACGTCCGGTCGATATTCCCGCCGGACGGTTTCCATCGCAGCCGCGAAACGCACCGGCTGGCGAATATTCGACCACCAGTAGGCGTTGTCCAATCGCGCTGTCTGCACGCCGGTCACCGAGGAAACGAACGGCACCTCGGCGTCGAAGTCGCAGGCGTCGAGAAAGGACAGGGCGGCCAGCGCGTCCTCCCTGATCGGGTTCATGGCGGTGGAGTGGAAGGCGATATTGCCCGGCAGCAACTGGTTCTGCAGATTGCGTCGGTCCAACTCCGCCATGATCGGCCGCAGGGCGGCTTCCCTGCCGCAGATGACGGTGTTGGCCGGCGCGTTCTCGCAGGCGATCTCCACTCGGGTCGGTCCTTCCTCGGGCCGGAAGGGAACGTGCAGCGTTTCGAGTATTTCCTCCACGCCCGCCCGGTCGAGGCCGACCGCCAGCATGCGGCCCGAACCCGCAACGCTCTGCTGCAGGGTGGCGCGGTGAAAAACCAGTCGGGTGGCGTCCGCCAATGACAGCGCCCCGCAGGCGTAGGCTGCAGCCACCTCGCCGGAGCTATGGCCAACCACGCAGTCCGCATGGACTCCCCACGTCTTGAGCAACTCCACCAGGGCGCACTGGATCATGAAAATGACCGGCTGGGCCAACCGGACTTCATCGAGTTCCTCCTGGCAGGCCGAAAAACAGGCATCGCGGAGCGATCTGTCCGAGTGCTCTCGCCAGTGTTCCTCAACAGCATCGATCACGCGGCGGAAAACGGGGTGGGCGTCGTAAAGCGTGCGGCCGCAACCGGCCCACTGCGTGCCCTGCCCGGCAAACACCAGGGCCACCCGCCGCTCGCTGTCATCCACCGAGGCCACGGGCGTTGGAACTTCAATGAAGGCGTCAAGCGCCTCGATCAGTTCCTGCCGGTTGCGCACCGCAAAGGACGTACGCGCGGCGAAGTGGGTCCGGCGGCGGCTGAGATTGCCGGCCAGCGTGTACAGATCCATTTCCGACTCGCCCAAGGCTTGGCGCAACTGCCGCGCACTGCGCGGCAACAAGCCGGAGGTGCGCGCCGACAGGGGAATCATGTGGCCGGCTTCCGGCGCCAGCGCAATCGACCAGAGCCGCGGCTGCGCCGGACGGTATTCCCGCACCACGCAGTGCCCGTTGGCGCCGCCAAAGCCGAACGAATTGATGCCGACCAGGACAGGAGGTTCGGGAAACGGCTCACAGGTCGTCTGCACCTGCATGGGGCAGTTCTCGAAATCGATCTCGGGGTTCGGCACCAGGTAATTCTTCGAAATCGGCGCGAACGTGCGCCGCTGCATCATCAACACGACCTTGAGCAGAGCGCAATGGAAAGCAGCGGCCTCCATGTGTCCTACATTGCTCTTGACACTGGAAATTCTCAGCGGCGCCTCCCGGTCGAAACCGCCGAACGCCTCGTTGATGGCAGCCCCCTCGATGCGGTCGCCCACCACGGTACCGGTGGCATGGGCCTCGATGTAGTCGAATTCACTCGGTTCGTGTCCGGAACGAGCGCACGCCAGGCGCATCAGGTCCGCCTGCGCGTGACGAGTCGGGGCGGTGATGTAACGCCCCTGAGCCAGGCCGCTGCTGCCGTCGGCAGCCCCGGCCGCATTGACTGCCGTTGCCTCCACGACGGCGTGGATCGGGTCCCCGTCTCGCTCGGCCGCTTCCAGGGGCTTGATCGCAAAGACGAACGCCCCTTCCGAGCGCATGTAGCCGTTGGCTTCGGCGTCGAAGGAGTGGCACTTGCCGTCCGGGCTGATGACGCCCAGGGCATTGAAGGCAGCGCTGAGCCGGGCTGTCCCCAAGTAATTTACGGAGGCGACGATGGCTTGCTCGCAATCGCCGCACTGGAGTGCGTTCACGGCGGCGTTCAATGCGGTGAGGCTGGCCGAACAAGCCGTGCAATAGGTGGTTGACGGCCCCATCAAGTTGAAGTGGTAGGAAATGCGATTGGCCAGCATGGCCAGGCTGATGCTGGTAACGTCAAAGGGACCGGCACCGCGCAATGGACGCCAGTTCGCCACCGGGGGCGTTTGCGCGCCGACAAACACTCCGGTAAGACTGTTGCGCAACCAATTGAGTTCCCAGCCGCTCCGCTCGCAGGTCTCCCAGGCGCACATCAACAGCATTCTCAACTGCGGGTCCGTTGACAACACTTCGTGTTGCGACAACCCGAAGAGACCGCGATCTAACAGCTTCTCCCCGTCGTCGCGGATCAGCCCCTCGAAGGGGCTGGCGAAGCGACCTGGGCCCGAGAACCCGCCGACGGGTTGATATCCCCTGCCATAGCGGTCGGTGACCGGCTCCCGGACGATCTCGCGTTGACTGAGCAGACGCCAGAAATCATCGTCGGTTCGGATTCCTCCAGGCATCCGGTAGGCATATCCGACGATGGCAACGGCGTTGTCGGAATCGGGGGAGTTCATGGCTGTGCACGGACCTCCATATTCCATCTCAGGGTCTGCAATCCCCTCCGGTTGATCTCGACAGGTGACAGGCAGCCAACCGCGGTCACCCTGCCCTTTCCCGTCGATACACGGTTATATTACCGCACCAGTGACAGACAATCCAATCTGGACCATGGTCTGCTCCAGGGTTCTGTCCAGCGTCAATCTGCAGCTCCCCTGCCGGGATTGCGGCCTATCTCTTATCCGTCAGCCGGCCCGACAGGTACTTGTGGATGACGCTGGACAATAGTGTCTGACAGGGAATCCCTTCTTCCCTGGCCCTTGAGTGAGCAAGGTTGAAGTCACGCTCGGTTACGCGCAAATTCACCCGCTTGGTTTTGTTGAAGGTATTGCAAGCAGAGCGGCGGGCTATCTCAATTTCGCGTCCAGCATCGGGAGTGGAGCGCAACTCTCCCCTTTCGAACCGATTCAGAATGTCACGTTCTCCCACACTCAATGGGTCTTTCACTTTGGTTGCCTCCTCCGATAATCTCGCATCGCCTTCCGGCTGGGAATAATCGTCCTCAGAAAGCGAGTGCCGTCGGTCTGAATCACGAAAGGCACGAGGTCGATGGTCTCGTCGATCTCCACAACGTAGATCAACTGTCCCGGGTAGCGGTCCTGGTTGTAATGCGGAAAGTCAAGCTATGACAACAACCTGCGGAATTCTTCAATGGTGAACCCAGCGTCCCTCACGATTCCTCCCATGGTGTAGGCATTCACGGGATTACTTCTTGGGATGGTAAGAATGCGCCTTCCGTCTGTCATGACGATGTGTTTGCCCTGGCGTGCGATGCGAAAACCCGCCTTTGTCAAAGCACGCACCGCATTGAGATGATTTACGCCCGAAAGCTTGGGCATGTTTATAGGGTCAGTTCGATTTCCCGGACTTCGGCATCCTTCAAAAGGTCTTCCACGACGCTGAAGTATTCTCGGATCGCAGTTTCAATATTTGCGAGGGCTTCCGCCTCCGTCTTTCCCTGAGACCAGCAACCGGGCAAGCCGGGTGCCGACACGCTGTAACCTTCGTCAGACTTGTGAAGGGCAATTTTATACCTCACGGGATCCTCCTTGAGGTTGTGCGCTGGTAGCTCCGTCTTCTTGGCGGAGGCGGTATCCTCCAAATACTCATCATAAACAATTGATTATAAAGCC
>JAPOZE010000225.1:11707-14835 GCA_026706225.1 Acidobacteriota bacterium | reverse complement strand
TAGCACCGGTCCATTTTCCGCTACGTGCATTCCGAAGCCATGGCCGGGCGGGGCGCCGTCATTTCCTCCACCGATTGCTACCGGCGCACCACCTACCAGGAGCCCATCTACGCCCTCAAGTCCTACATCCTGTCGCCCTTTGTCGATGAAGGCCATGTCGAGGTCGTAGTTGCCAAGGTGCTGGAAGCCAGGGAGAAAATCTCCTGAGCTTGGCTGCGACTTTTTTGGAACTCCCCCTTGCGCCGTCAAACGTAAGTTTGATCTGATTGCGTTCCCGTGCGCTGATCCTGCACATCCGGACTGTTTTCCCAAAGGCGGCCGGAGGCGCCGGCGAAGAGGAAGGGCGTCCGGTTGCCTGTCCCGCGAAGCCGACTCATGAGACTTCATCGGTTCATTTCCATACCCGGGCGGCAATTGGGAACGCTGCTGGGTCTGCTGAGCCTTTGCGTGGTTCTCTGGATCCTGACTCCCTACTTCCTGACCCTCTCGAACCTTCTCAACATTGTGGAACAGTCCTCCGTGATCGCCATCATGGCGGCCGGCATGACCTTTGTCATCATTACCGCCGGAATCGACCTCTCGGTGGGTTCGGTCCTGGCCCTGTCCGGCGTGGTGATGGCCACCCTGTTGCAGGCCGGCGTTCCTCTTCCCCTGGCCCTGACGGCCAGCCTGGTCACCGGATTTCTCTGCGGCCTGCTCAACGGTGTACTGATTACCCGGGGGCGGCTTCCGCCCTTCATTTCGACCCTGGGCATGATGAGCGTGGCCCGGGGCGCCGCCCTGCTGGTGACCCAGGGGAGGCCGATTTCGGGATTCTCTGAATCCTTTCGATTCCTGGCTTCGGGCGAGATTCTCTACGTCCCGATTCCCATCCTCATCATGCTCCTGGTCTATCTCTTGGCGGCAGTTCTGCTGGGGAAGACCGGCTTCGGACGCCATGTCTACGCCATCGGAGGCAACGAGGAGGCGGCCCTTCTGTCCGGTGTCGACGTCAGGAAGCTCAAGGCCCTGGTCTACGGCATTTGCGGAATGCTGAGCGGGTTGGCCGCCGTCATCCTGACGGCCCGTCTCAACTCGGCCCAACCCATTGCCGGCATCATGTACGAGCTGGATGCCATCGCCGCCACCGTGATCGGGGGAACCAGCCTGATGGGCGGCGAGGGCACCGTCTTCGGGACCCTGGTGGGAGCCCTGATCATGGGGGTTCTGCGAAACGGGCTGAATCTCCTGGATGTTTCTTCCTTCGTGCAGCAGATCGTCATCGGCTCGGTGATCATTCTGGCTGTGCTGGTGGACATGTTTCTCAAGAATCGCAAGGCCTGACAGGGATGAATGATGAATGATGAATGGTGAATGGTGAATCATAGTCTTGTCCTGTGTTTCAGCGTTTTCGCACTCGTGACCCGTGAGGTGAAGGGAGAACAATGAACTCAAGCAAGCGTCCCGCTCGTCGTCCGATCCTGATGATTCTCGCCACGGTCTGCATCGGCCTGACCTGGCTGCAATGCGGGCGGGAAGCCGGACCCTCCGCCGACGATCCCATCATCGCCCTGGTGATGAAGACGCTCAATCACCCCTACTTTCTCGACATGCAGCGGGGCGCCAAGGAGGCTGCCCGCAATTTGAACATCCGGCTGGTGATACAGGCTGCCGAGCGGGAGATAGACGTCGAAAAGCAGATGCAGATCGTTGAGAACATGATCCAGAGGAGGGTTTCGGCCCTCTGCATCGCTCCCAGCGGCTCACGGGAGATCGTACCCGTGATCGTGAAGGCCAATCGAGCCGGGATCCCGGTACTGATCGTGGATACCCGTGTCGACCAGGAGGCTTTACGGGAAGCCGGAGGCGAGATCGCCGGATTCGTGGGGTCTGACAATCTGCGGGGAGGCCGGGTGGCGGGTGAATACCTGGTGGAGCAATTGAATGGTCAGGGGAAGGTGGCCATTCTGGAAGGGATTCCGGGACATGAAACCGGGGACTCCCGCCTGCGGGGCTTTCACGAGGTCATCCGGAATCATCCGGGCATTCAGGTGCTGTCGTCTCAGACTGCCAACTGGGAGCGAGCCTTGGGATATACCGTGTTTCAGAACATGCTCCAGGCTCAGCCCGACATCGAGGCACTTTTCTCCTGCAGCGACATGATGGCTCTGGGCGCCATCGAGGCCATCGCCGAGGCCGGGCGGGAAGGGTCCATCGTGGTCGTGGGCTTCGACGCGGCCAGCGAAGCCAGGGAAGCGGTCCGGCAGGGCAGGTTGCTGGCCAGCGTGGCCCAATTCCCCTACGAAATGGGCAAACAGGTGGTCGAGAACGCCGTCGAGGTCCTCAAGGGCAATCCGATCGAGAAGGACATGGAGGTGCCGATTCGACTCATTACCAAGGAGGTCCTGGAGGCAGAAACCTCTCCCAACGCCCCAGGCACCGGCCGTACGAAAAATGGGGAAAGTCCAGAATAATTACCACCTTGATCGAACGGAAGGTGATGTGCCAAACTACCAACATGACGATTGAGATCGGTGGTTTTATCGGCCTCGCCGCCCTGTTGGTTGGCTTGTTTGCCTGGTTGCGTCAGGACATCTCCAAGTTAAGTGAACGGATTACCGCCGTAGAGCGTATTCAAGCTGAAATTCGCGAGCGCATGGCCAAGCTTGAAGGACTGCTGGAAGGGTTGCGAGAGGCGATTACCCGCCGAACCGTTGCCTGAGGAGCAGAGTCGGAAAACGATTTCATCAGGTCCCGGGCTCCGTGCGATCCGGATCCGCAAACCCCGCCAGGTTCGGAAGAAAGCAACGGTAGTGGACTCCCGGAGGTGCCGCGGAAAAACCCGGGGCCTGGCCAGTTCAGGGTCGTTTCCGGACCGGCAGTTCACTTCCCCAATCTCCCGCCAGTGGTTCCGATTTTCCCGATTCGAGTGGATTGCGAGACCTCGCTTGATTCATGATTGAGGGATCCCTGCCCGCCGGTTCCGAGTGTGAAGTTTGAAGGGTGAAGTAAGAAGTAAGAAGTTTGAAGGCGAAGGATCTTGAGGCAGGCTCATGAGTTATCAGGTTCTGGCTCGCAAGTGGCGGCCGCAAACCTTTGCTGAAATCGTGGGGCAGGGAGCCACGGCGGAGACCCTCAAGAACGCCATC
>JAPOZE010000225.1:0-11690 GCA_026706225.1 Acidobacteriota bacterium | reverse complement strand
ATGCCTATCTGTTTGCCGGGGCTCGGGGAGTGGGGAAGACCACAACGGCCCGGATCCTGGCCAAGGCGTTGAACTGCCGGCAGGGCCCCACCGTCAATCCCTGTAACGACTGCGCTTCCTGTCGAGAAGTGACTTCGGGCCAATCCATCGATGTTCTCGAGATCGATGCGGCCTCCAATCGCGGCATTGACGAGATTCGTGAACTGCGGGAAAGCGTTAGATACCGGGCGGCACGGGATCGTTACAAGGTTTTCATCATCGATGAAGTTCATATGCTCACCACCGAGGCGTTCAACGCGCTTCTCAAGACTATGGAAGAACCTCCTGCGCACGTGGTCTTCATCCTGGCTACGACCGAGCTGCACAAGGTGCCCGGAACCATCCTCTCCCGTTGCCAGCACTTCAACTTCCGCGCCATCAGCACCCGGGAGATTTTCGAGCGTTTGGAGTTGATCGCCAGTGAAGAGCAGGTCCGGATCGGAGAGCGGGCCCTGAGCGCCATTGCGCGGGCTTCCGAGGGAAGCCTTCGCGACGGGGAGTCTCTGCTGGACCAGGCGATTTCCCTTTGCGGCCAGGAGGTGAAGGAAGAGCAGGTGCGGGACTTGTTGGGCGTTGTTCCCCAGCAGTTGCTGGAGGATGTTGCCGATGCCGTCATTGCCCGCGACTCCAGGCAGGTCCTGGCGCTGGTGGATCAGGTCCTGACCAGCGGCAGGAACGCCCAGCAGTTGGTTCGCGAGTTGATGGGCCATTTTCGCAACCTGCTGATGGTCAAGATCGCCGGCACGGACTCTCAACTGGTCGCTGTCCCGGCGGAGGACCTGGCACGTTTGCAGACCGTCAGCGCCCAACTCTCGGAGGAGGACCTCACCCGGTTTTTCCAGATTCTGGTGGCGACCGATGGAGAGTTGCGTGGTTCGACTCACCCCAGGCTGCACCTGGAATTGGGTCTGGTCCGCATGGTTCAGGCCAAGCGCCTGGCAGCCCTGGAGGAATTGCTGGCGGCTTTCTCCGGAGGCGCCATTCCCGAAAATCCCGAACCGCCGGCCACGGCCGGCTCTCCACAGTCCTCCCCGTCGCCTCCCCCGCCCATTTTCCAGGATTCCGGCCCGCCTTCTCCGGCCGTGGCGGCCACCAGCCTGGAACGAATCCTGGAGGCCGTGTCCGACGAATCGCCAATGGCGGCGTCGATGCTCGGGCACGCTTCGGACGCGACCGTCGAGGGAGACTCGCTCAGAGTCCGGTTTGCGGCCAGTCGGCGGGGTTCATGGGAGTTGCTGCAGGCCCCTGAGAACCTGGAGGTGATTGCCGGGGCGATCGCCAAGCTCGAAGGGCGCCGATTGAAAGTGAATCTGCTGGTGGAAGAGGATCGACCCTCCCCGGTAGCGCCATCCCGGGCGGAAGCGCCACACCCGTCGGAAGTTCCACCGCCGATTGAGGCCATACCCTCTCCGGAGGATGACGTTGAAAGACAGGAGTCGAAGCGGATTCTCGAGGACAAGCGAGTGCAGAGCTTTCTGGAAGTGTTTCAGGTTCAGGAGAAACCGGCGGTTCGAAAATTGAAGTAGAATTGGTCCGGCGTTGGCATGGAGGCCCTGATGAAGAACATTCAGCAGATCATGAAACAGGCGCAGCAGATGCAGGAGCAGTTGCAGAAGCAGATGGCGGAGTTGTCGGTCGAGGGCACGGCCGGCGGAGGAATGGTGCTGGTCAGGATGAATGGACTCAAGCAGGTGTCTGAAGTGAAGATAGAGCCCGACGCCGCGGGTTCCGGAGACCTGGAGATGTTGCAGGACCTGGTGGTTGCCGCCTTCAACGAGGCGGCGCGCAAAGTGGATGAAGCCATGGCAGGCCAGATTGGAGGCCTCACCGGAGGAATGCGGATACCGGGACTGATGTAGCCCAGGTGGATCTTCCCGGTCCTTTCCGCTCCGGATCCCTCCGGTGACCGGTCTCCCGGTTGCCGTCCGGTCAAAATGCGTGACTACGCCCGCCCCGTCGAGGAATTGATTGCCGAGCTCAGGAAGCTGCCGGGCATCGGTTCCAAGTCGGCCCAGCGCCTTGCCTTTCACATCGTGCGCGCCTCCTCCGGCGAGGCCCGCGGGTTGGCCGAGTCCATTCTCAACGTCACCGATTCCATCCGCTACTGTTCGGTCTGCTACAACATCACTGATGTCGATCCCTGCTTCTACTGCGCCGATCCTCTCCGCGACCGCGCCCTGATTTGCGTGTTGGAGGAGCCCCACAACGTCATTGCCGTCGAGAAGACCCGCGAGTACCGGGGGCTCTACCATGTGCTGCTGGGGGTGCTGTCTCCCCTCAACGGCATCGGCCCCGACCAGCTCAAGATCAAGGCGCTGCTGGAACGCCTGAAGGACGGGCGGGTTGAGGAAGTGATCGTGGCTACCAACCCCAGCGTGGAGGGCGAGGCTACGGCTCTCTACCTTTCCAAGCTGATCAAGCCGCTGCAGATTCGGGTGACTCGGATCGCCATGGGAGTGCCGGTGGGCGGGGACCTGGACTACGCCGACGAAATAACCATGGCGAGAGCCCTTGAGGGCAGGCGGGAACTGTGAGATGAGGGTGCCTCCGGTGACGGCGGATCTCCACCGGGACGAGGATTCCCATGGAAATTGAAGGCAAGGTCGCGTTCATCACCGGCACCCGGAGAATCGGTCGACTTGTGGGCGTCGCTCTGGGGCAAAGAGGGGCCAGGGTCGCCCTGGGGTATAACCGGTCCCGGGAATCGGCCGATCAGGCGGCGCAAGAGCTTCGGGCCGCGGGCCGGCAGGCCATGGCGGTTCAGGCCGACTTGAGTCGTGAAGAAGAAATCAACGATGCAGTGAAGCGAATAGCGGCGGTCTGGGGCGGCGTTGACATCCTGGTCAACCTGGCATCGGTCTACGCCTCCAAGCCGTTCGAGGAGACCACCGGCAGCGACTGGGACCTCAACATGAACGTCAACCTGCGCAGCGCCTTCCTGTGCGCCCGGGCAGTCACATCGGGCATGAAAGCCAGAGGGGGCGGAAGGATCATCAATTGCGCCGATTGGACGGCTGCCAGCGGCCGTCCCCGATACAGGGGATACCTCCCCTACTACGTCTCCAAGGTGGGCGTGGTGGGTCTCACCGAGGCGCTGGCCCTGGAACTGGCTCCCTACAACATCCTGGTCAATGCCGTCGCTCCGGGTCCCATGGTGCCGCCGCCCGATCTCGCTCCGGAGGCCGTGGACGAGGTGCGCCGGGTGACGCCGCTGGGCCGCTGGGGGGGCGGGGAGCAGATCGCCCTGGCGGTGACCGGCCTGGTCGAGAGCGATTTCATCACGGGAGAATGCATCCGGGTCGATGGAGGCCGCCATATCTTGTGAGGGTAGGTCCGCCCCTCGGACGGAGGACGCCCGGCCCCGGGTGCAACTGCCGTCGGGAGGGAGTCGGGATAGAGGGATGCAGGTTCGGCGTTGCCGGATGACTCGGGACGAGTGATCCGGACAAGCGGGTGAATGGCATGAGCGGCAGACACTGGTGGGGGATACCGGTACTGGCGGCTGGAATCGCCGGCGGGAGCATTTGGGCTCAGGAAGGAACGCCCCCCGCCGATCCCGCCGAGGCAGGACCCCAGGACACAGGCCGGTCAAGTACGGCTCTCCCGTCCGGAGTGGATGGTCGTTCCGCCCCCTTGCCCTTTGAGGTGGGAGAACGTCTGGCTTATCGCGTATCCTGGGCGGAGGTCTTGGAGGCCGGGACGGCTGAGTTGCGGGTGACCTCCGGGGGCTCCAAGGGCTCGGGGGCCTATCGGCTGGCGCTGGATGCCAGCAGCACCCCTGCCATGGCCTCTGTCTATCGATTGCAGTTTCAGTGTTCTTCCCTGTTCGATCCCCGCCAGGGAATCAGCCGGGAATACCGACGATCCTTCAAGGAGAACGGCAGGACCGTGCGGGATAGGATTGTCTTCAACCCCGCCCGCAATGCGGCCAGGTATGTCGACTCCAGCCGGCAGGTCAACAGGCTCACCATCCAATTGGGCGCCCAGGATCCGGTCTCGGCCATCTACCTGCTGCGCACTTTGGGCCTGAAGCCCGGATTGCGGGTCCTGTTCCCGATCGTGGAAGGTGGAGAAACCTACCAAGCCGATGTCAGTGTCGCCGGGAGTGAGTTGATTTCGACCGCGCTGGGAAGTTTCACGGCCCACAGGGTGGAAGCCGTTCTCCGTCGTGGCGGAAGCCTGATGCGGGACAAGAAGATGACCTTCTGGTTCACCAGCGACCCTCGACGAATTCCGGTCCTGGCTTCGGTCTCGCTTCCCTTCGGCTCCCTGCTGGTGGAATTGATCTCCGCGAGATAAGCCGGGGCACCGGCCCTGCCTTGCGGACCATACGAGGAAAAACAAGCGATCGTCAATAAAGGCGAACCACGAATGAACACGAATAAACACGAAGACAGGCGAACCCGCTCAAACGACAAGCGGCAATACAATGCTTTTGCAACTTTGTAACCTTGACAGGACTTCGTTGCCTTCGTAAATATCTCTTCGATATCGGTCGTCGCACACCCCCCGATCCACAACTCATCGGTCCACTAATTGGTGTTCATTCGTGTCCATTCGTGGTTCGCCGTTCCCCGTGGTGGATATCTCGTTTCCTTTCGTGTCTTTCTTGGTGTGCCTTCGTGGTCCTTCGCGTGTCTTCGTGGATCACTCTTTTTTTTTGTTTCAGACAAGGCGCGATGAAGCTGATCGTTCAGATTCCCTGTTTCAACGAGGCGGAAACCCTTCCGGAGGTGCTGAGCCGGCTCCCCAGAGCCTTGGATGGAGTGGATGCAATAGAAACCCTGGTTGTGGACGACGGGTCCACCGACGGCACCGCCGAGGCGGCTCGTCGACTCGGCGTGACTCATCTGCTGCAGTTGGGGCGGAACCGGGGGTTGGGCATGGCCTTTCGCACCGGCCTGGATGCCTGCCTGAGGCTTGGGGCCGACATCATCGTCAATACCGACGGCGACAATCAGTATGCCGGCGCGGATGTGGACGCCCTCATTGAACCGATCCTCAAGGATCGGGCCGACCTGGTGGTGGGTGCCCGGAACATTGAAGCCATCGCCTATTTTTCGCCCGCCAAGAAGTGGCTCCAGCGGCTGGGGAGCTGGCTGGTTCGCACGGTGGCACGGTGTCCGGTAGACGACACCACCAGCGGCTTCCGCGCCTACAATCGGGAAGCCGCCCTGAGGCCCATCGTCCATACCCGGTTTTCCTACACCTTGGA
Organism: Acidobacteriota bacterium; assembly: GCA_026706225.1. The sequence goes on along the minus strand of JAPOZE010000225.1, from coordinate 6,436 downwards.
AACGGTGATTCAGGCCGGCACCGGTCACCTCCGAGTGACCAGTGTGCCCATTCGGGTCAATCCAAAGCTGAGGGAGTCCCGACTGGCCAGATCCACCTGGTACTACCTCAAGAAATCGGCGGCGACGATCCTCCGCATTTACACCATGTACAATCCGCTCCGGGTCTTTCTTCTCCTGGGCGGGACCGGTTGCCTCTTGGGGTTCCTGTTGGGGCTGCGCTACCTCTATTTCTTTTTTCTGGAATCTGTCGGAGGCCACGTGCAGTCGCTGATTCTGGCAGCCATCCTGATGATCGTGGGCTTTCAGGTCATTGTGGTTGGTCTGGCGGCGGACCTGATCGCAGCCAATCGAAGGCTGAGCGAAGAGACTCTCTACCGGGTTCGCAAGCTGGAATTGAACCTGAACGGCGATGTGGACCATTCCAAAGCGGGCTCAATGGAGGCCTCGGCACTTGAGATTCGCCAATGAGGAATCTCTCGATTGTCGGTCCGACCCATCCCTTTCGGGGTGGCATCTCGCACTACACGTCGCTGCTGGTGAGGGCGCTGCGGCGGCGGTGCCGGGTTCAATTCCTCTCTTACTCACGCCAATATCCCTCCTGGCTGTACCCCGGGGCCACCGACCGGGACCCCAGCCTGAAACCGGTTGCCCTCGAGATTCCCGACGAAACCTTTGACGCCGTCAGCCCCCTGGCCTGGTGGCGCCTTCCCGGAAAGATTGCCCGCCACGGCTCCGAGTTGGTCATTCTCCCCTGGACGGTGGCCTACTGGGCTCCCTTCTACTACCTCTTCCTGAAGGCGCTGGCCAGGGCCTCCGGCTCACCGGCCCTCTTCATTTGTCACAATGTCATCGAGCACGAGACCTCCCGGTTGAAAAACTCTCTCTCCAGCAGGGTCTTGTGCCGGGGTGATTACTTCCTGACTCATTCCGGCTGGGACCGGGAGAACCTGCTGGGTTGGATCGGCCCCGATCGGGCGGACCGGGTCACGGTTTCCCCTCACCCCGCATATGACCATCTCGATGCAGCGGCGATCGACGCGTCCACTGCGCGAGCCCGACTCGGTGTGAACTGTGAAAGAGTCCTGCTGTTCTTCGGCTTCATCCGGGAATACAAGGGACTGCGTTACCTGCTGCAGAGCCTACCCCTGATCCTCGACCGCTTCCGGGTTCACCTGCTGGTGGCCGGAGAGAGTTGGGAAGATCTCCGGCCCTATCGGGAGCTGATTGAGAAGCTGCACCTGGAAGAAAGGGTGACGCTGCATGCCCGCTACGTCCCCGACGAAATGGTTCCCACTTACTTTGCGGCTGCCGATCTGGTCGTGGTTCCCTACGCCAGCGCCACCCAGAGCGGAATCGTGCAGTTGGCCCATGGGTTTCGGAAGCCGGTGGTGGTGGGGGAGGTGGGCGGCATTCCCGAAGCCGTGGAGCCGGGACGCACGGGCTACCTGGTCCCCCCACGGAATCCGGAGGCCATCGCAGAGGCCGTCATCCACTTCTTTTCAAGCGCAGGCGGCTCCACCATGCCGGGCCACATCGAAGCCAGGCTGCAGGAACGTTCCTGGAATCGGCTGGCGGAAGCGGTGGAGGCGGTCGGGAGACAAAACACCAGGGGACAAGCATGAACCCTTCCCCCACCTTCCTGGGGCGTTTCCCCCCCTGGGTGGAAGACTACCTGGCTTCTCGGGAGGCCAAGGCCCAAAAGATCCTGCGGGTGTTGCAGCAACAGATCGCTCTCGACCGCAAGCTCTCTCTGTTGGACGTTGGCTGTAGTCAGGGTCAAATTACCCGGATGCTGGCCGAGCACTTCGGTCTGGCGGTTGGCGTCGATTTCGCAGACGAAGAGGGACGCCGGGAAGGGTTTCACTTCGTCCGGGCGGACGGGTGTCGCTTGCCGTTGCGCTCGCGCACCTTTGACGTGCTGCTGCTCAACCATGTCGTGGAGCACGTTCGCGCGCCCCAGTTGCTGCTGGACGAGGCCTGGCGGGTGCTTCGTCCGGGCGGTCTGTGCTATCTGGCCACCCCCAATCGTTACGGCCTGATGGAGCAGCACTACCGTTTGCCCCTCCTGTCCTGGTTGCCGAGGTGGCTGGCCGACCGCTACGTCCGATGGACCGGACGGGGTCGGGCCTATCTGGACTATCCTCTGAGCTACCGGCAGTTGAACCGGCTGGCCCGCAGATTTCAGATCCGGAACCAGACCGCCGCGGTCCTGGCCGATGCGGAATTCTACTTCCGGGACGATCCCGGCTTGAAGGGGACGGCGCGGTGGTTGCGGTGGTTTCCGCGCTGGTCCTTTGTCTTGCTGATGCCCTGGCTTCCCGTCTATATCCTGACCTTGAGGAAGGACGGGAACAGCCTTGAGGACAGGGCCGGAGACCAGTCTTGAGCCAAGAGTTCAATCCCACCCTGGCCTATCTCTACCGCCGCTGGCTGATGCGGCGACTCTTGAAGCCTGTGGTCTCTGGGCGCTTCCTGGAAATCGGGGTCGGCAGCGGGAACATTTATGAAGATCTGGTGGGCCGGGGGTGCCGGGGGCTCTGTCTGGATCTGAATCCGCGGCTGATTCGCGAGCACCGGCAGCGCTCCAGCCATCCGGCCGGCGTGGTGGAGTTTCGCGCCCGGGATTTCTTTCAGGTGGAGGGCCCCTTCGATCTGGTCCTGGCCTTCGAGGTCCTGGAGCACTACCTGGACGACCGGCAATGCCTGGTACGCTGGAGGGAATTGCTGGCCCCCGAAGGCACCTTGTTGTTTTCCGTGCCGGCTCACCAGCGACGCTGGACCTCCAACGACACGCGAGCCGGCCACGCCCGAAGATATGAGAAGGCGGAGTTGATCCGAAAGCTGGGCCAGTCCGGCTGGGCGGTGGAGGCATTTTGCTGTTATGGATTCCCGGTGTTGAACTGGACCTATCCGCTCTCCTCGCTCCTGTTCCCGGAACCTGGTGCGACTCGCGGCGAGACCGGGTCCGAGGGTTCTCTTTCTGCAACCGCCGGCGGTTCAATGAAAGATTTTGGGCGGACGGCCGGAAGCGGCAACCGGCGTTTTGCCCGGCTGGCGAAGTGGTTGCTCAAGGAGCGGTTGTGGCGACCCTTCCTGCTGATGCAACGTCCCTTTCTGAGTGGGGATCTGGGGACCGGCTACATGGTGAAGTGCCGGAAAGCGGGCGGCGCGGGTTCAGTCGCGGAGCGCGACTCGCTAGAAACCACAAGAAATGAGTGATCCAAGAAGGGCCACGAAGAACCACCAAGCGTGACGGCTCTGCCGCATAGGCAGGGCCGTAGCCCGGCAAGTCGGCTCGTGCCCCCCTCGAGCAGCAAGAGTGATGGGGGAGGCGCCCACCCGGGAGCGCGGGCGTCCCGCCCGCATGCTCTGCCGTTGCGTGCCGCTCAGTTTCCCTGCGATGCAGCACCGGCGACCCTCACGGCGGGACAACATGGACTCGGCCGGATCAGCGTCCTGGCGGCGGAGCCGGCCAGGGAGCGGTATATAATGAGGGCCCGGTCAGCACGGAAAGGGTGACGCTCGATGCGGAGCATGGGTCTGGATGTGGGGGAGGTCCGGATAGGGATCGCGCTCAGTGACCAGACCGGTCTGATCGCTCAAGGTCACGCCACCCTGGAGCGGTCCGGTCGGGACCGCGACCTGGCCTGCCTGGCCGAGATGGCCGCGGAGCACCAGGTGGAGCGCTTCGTGGTCGGAAATCCGCTGAATCTGGACGGTTCGGCGGGAAGGCAGGCGGAACGTAGCCGGGAATTTGCCGAGCGGCTGAAAGAGGCCACCGGACTGCCGGTGGTCTTGTGGGACGAGCGTTTCACCTCGCTCTCGGCGGAGAAGACCCTGATTGAAGCCGGTGTGAGGCGGAAAAAGCGGCGTGGAGCCATCGACCGGATGGCGGCCGCGATCATGCTTCAGAGCTACCTGGATTCCCGGAACCGGCAGTTCTGAATGATGAATGACGAGTGATGAATGATGAATGACGACCGGAGCTGCCTGGATTCTCGGAATCGGCAGTTCTGACTCAACCGGTTGGATCTATGGCAACAGGCAGACGATTTGCGATTCTGATGTGCCTGGCGGGACTGGGGCTGCTGCTTGTGGGAGCGGTCGCCGGGGCCCTGGTGACTGCCTGGCACCATCCGCTCAAGGACTACTCCGAGCCGGAGAAGCTGTTGTGGATCGCGCCCGGCACGCCGTCCCCGGCCATCGCCCGGCAACTGGAAGCGGAAGGCATCATCAGCCACCACACGCTGTTCCTGGCCTACGTCAAGACCCTGAAGTGGTCGAAGCCCCTCCAGGCCGGGGAATATCTTTTCCGGGAGCCGCTGACCATTCCTCAGGTGGCCGAGCGCTTGAACCAGGGGTTGATCCACTATCGCGAGCTCACCATCCCGGAAGGCACCTCTCTATTTGAGATACCCGAATTGTTCAGAGAGGGCGGTCCGACGCCTCCCGAGGACTTCGACCGAATGCTTGAAGAGGTCGAGCTGATCTCCGACCTGGCTCCCAACGCCGGCAATCTGGAGGGATTCCTGTTTCCCGACACCTATCGCTGGAACCGGCAAACCACGGCCCGGGATCTGATCCGTCAGATGGTCCAACGATTTCGTCAGGTGGCTGAGACTCACATTCTGCCGGAAATGGACTCCAGTGGGTTGACCCTGCAACAAGTGGTCACCCTGGCTTCGTTGATCGAGACCGAAACGGGAATGGAGTCGGAGCGGGCCCTGGTGTCTTCCGTTTTTCACAACCGTCTGGGCCGGGGAATCCCGCTTCAGTGCGATCCCACGGTGATCTATGCCGCCAAGCTGAACGGACGGTTCCGGGGCAAGATCTACCAGTCCGACCTGGATTTCAGCTCGCCCTACAACACCTACACCATTGCCGGACTGCCTCCCGGGCCCATAGCCAACCCGGGGCTGAAATCGCTCCAGGCCGCGATCCGTCCGGCAACAACCGACTACCTCTACTTCGTCAGCGACAACCGGGGGGGACATGTCTTTTCAGAGACTTTGTCGCAACATCTACGTGCCGTGGGGGCTTACAGGCGGGCCCTCCGTAGCCAGAAGCGGCTCGCCCGGACCCGGGGCACCGGATCCTGAAAGCGGTAACCCGGTCCGGCAGGCCGCCGTAACCCAGGGCCGGACCCGGCCCCCTGCTTCTCACTGCGGGCCGGCTGCGAACGCCCCGGCCGGCCCCGCAGGGTTTGGCGGAGCAGGCCTTGTCTTCGGCCCGTTGCCATGCCTTTGGGGCGCGCTGCTGCTGGGGACTCTCGGGTTTGCGGAGGCTGCCCAAGCCCAGGATCCATCGTCGGAAACAGCCTCGTCGGTACAGATCGGGTCGCCGGTCTTCGGGGTGGTGGAGACCTATCTCGACAACGGCCTGAAGGTCCTGCTCAAGGAAGATCATGCCTCGCCGGTGGTCTCGGTGGGACTCTGGTTACGGGTGGGCTCCCATGATTCCGGGCTGGGAACGTCCGGAATCTCCCATTTTGTCGAGCACCTGACTCTCAGCTCCGGAAAGCCGCCGGCCGCAATCGACCGTCCCTGGATTGCAAGCCACGCCGCCGGCCTGTTGCAGGGTTACACCTTTCTGGACCAGACCGCCTATTTTGCTTCGGTGGTGAAGAGCGACCTGGACGACCTGCTCGAACTGGCGGCGCGGCGCCTGCGGCACGAACGCTTTGAGTCCGGCCGGATCGAGCTGGAACGGGGTCTGGTAATCGCGGAGCTGTTGCGGCGAGAGGATGACTCCCGACTGGCTTTGGATTGGGAGGTGGCGACCACGGCCCTGAAGCGGCACCCCTACCGCTGGCCTGCCGGGGGATGGGTCCCGGACGTGGAGCAGATGAACGCCAGCCGGCTTTGGGACCACTACCGCCGCTATTACACGCCCGCCAACGCCATTCTGGTTCTGGTCGGCGATTTTGACAGGGACCGGGCCATGCGGGCGGTCCGTCGCCGGTTCGGCGTCATTCCTCGGAGACCGGTCCCGCCCCGGGTGCCTCTGACGGAGCCGGAGCAGCGGGGTGAACGGCGGCTGCGCCTGACCGGACCGGGCAACGTTCCCTATTTGCAGATGGCTTTTCGGGCCCCCGGCATCCACCAGAGCGATCTCTACGGGCTGTGGGTTCTGGACGCCGTCCTGTGTCGGGCCAAGGGCCGGAGCATCGGTCTGGAACCCCTGCAGGAGAGCGCTGCCAGAACCTCGCGCCTGTATCGGGCCCTGGTCGATTCCGAGATCGCCACCCATGTCCACTCCAGCCTCCATGCCACTCGCCACCCCTACCTCTACAAGTTGTTGGTGACGCTTCCCGACGGCTCCCATTTCGAGTTGGCCGAGGAGATGCTGGACCATGAATTGGAGCGTCTCAGGAACGGGGACATTTCCGATGGCGACCTGGACCGGGCCCGCAGGCAGATCAAGACAAGATTTCTT
>JAPOZE010000030.1 GCA_026706225.1 Acidobacteriota bacterium | reverse complement strand
GGCGCAAGTCATGAGGTCGAAAATGGGAACCCGTGTTCTTTTGGATCTGTTGGCTCATTTTTTGGAGCCAGCGGATGTTTCCACCCCTGGGAGACGCAAAGATGAATTCCGAGTCCCCACTGAAGGGGCGAAGTTCCTCGATGACGGCGATCGCCTGGGTTGACAGGGGAACCCTGTGTTCCCGCTTTGTCTTGGTCTCGGTCGCTGGAATGGTCCAGATGTAGTTGTCGTCTAGGTCACGCCACCGCATGACCTTCGTTTCACCCGGTCGCTGGCCGATCAACAACATGAGCCGAAAGATTGAGGCGGTCGGTTCTGCACGGTTCTCTAGATCTTCCCAGAGCGCTTGGATTTCGTCGTCACTCAGCACGCGGTCACGACTCTTTTCCTTGAACGGTAAGTCTACGTGAGTACAGGGATTCGCAAATGTTACCGGCACCAAGGCCTTTCTTAGCGCAAAATTGAATATCGTAGAGGTTAGCGCCTTGACTCGGTTGGCCATGACCGGAGCCTGACGTTTGAATTGGATGTAGTCTAGAAGCGAAATGACATCGGCGCGTGTGATGGAGCGAAAGCTTCTCCGGCCCCAGACCGGAAGCAGGTAGGTGTTCAAGATGCGGGTGTCTTCCTTGATGCTAGCAGGTTTCTTGTGTGGTCTGGCGTGCCTCTCCAGATACAACTCAGCCAACTCCTCAAACGAGCCTGCCTTACGTTCTTGCTGACGTTGTTCCGCCACGTCTTCTCCTCGCTGAACTGCACCTAGCATTTTGAATGCCTGAGCCCTGGCGTCCGCTAGAGAAATCGCCGGGTATATGCCCAACTGCATCCGTCTTCGTCGGCCCCCGGCTCGATACAGCAACATAAAGGTCTTGCGACCGCTCTTTCTGATCCGTACTCCAAAAGAACCAGGGAACGATTGATCCCAGAATTCCTGCACAGTTGCTTCCGTTCTCAGATTCTTCATCAGTCTGTCGGTCAGCTTCACGGTGGGCACTTTGCCTCCTTCTGTTTGAACTCATATCCTAATAGGTTCCAAATAGGTTCCACTGGGCACAGGATTCAGCAGAACTATCTGAGACGTAATGATACAACAATAAACTTTCAAATACAATTATTTCAGTCAGTTAATGAACTATCCAGGATCACATGAGGTCTCCTGAAACATCGGTATTGGCTGACTCTTAATCAGTAGGTTCGGGGTTCGATTCCCTGGCGGCTCACCATTATTATCAACCGGATACAAGTCAGGGAATGAGCCGGACAGGATGAAGCCATGAAGCGGAAGCGATACAAGGACAAGTGGTTTCAGATCGGGGGAGTTCTCTCCGGACGAATCGGTTCGGAGCGGGAGTACCGGAAGACACCTTCCCAGGCGGATTACCACTTCACCCGCGTCGACCAGGTGGACCCGTTGGTCGAGGCAAACAAATCGAATCCCCTCCCATTACCGTCCACACCATGACTTCGGACTTTCTTCTGAGACTGCTAGGGGTTGCGTTGCTGGTCGGTTTGACTATAGCCCTCTGCCAGTGGGCGCACCACCGCCTGCCGCAGTGCCGGCTAGCGCCCGGAGACGGCCATCGCGTCCGGAACCGTTACAGGAACGTTGCGGCCAACATAGGGACCGCCCTTGCGGTCTATGCCGCCGGCCTGGCCCTGTTCGGAGATTTCCTGCTCGACCCCGGCCGACCCTCGCGCTGGTGGACCCCCCTGGCCATCCTGCTGGCCTACGACTCCGGCTATTATTGGGTCCATCGCGCCTTGCACTGGCGGCCCCTGATGCGCCACATTCATTGGGTGCACCATCGGATGATCCACCCCACCGCCGTTGATTCGCTCTACCTCCACCCGGCCGAGACAGCCATGGGGCTGGCCGTGCAGCTCGGTGCGGTCGCCCTCTTCGGCCCGCTCGGGCTTGGGGCTTTCCTGGCGGTTTCTCTCCTGCACGCCGTCATCAATGTCCTGGACCATGCCAACCTGGTGCTGCCCTGGCGCCTCGCTTGGCTTTCCAACCACTGGTCGGCCCGCCATGATTTGCACCACTCGAAAGGCGGAAACTTTGCCAGCATCACCCCGTTTTGGGACTGGTTGTTCGGGACAGCGGCCCGATAGGCGGCCTCACAAGTCGCACTCAGGGGGCGATCGGCTCGGATGGGCCATGGCCAATCCAAGCAGTAAGGACTATTGGACGGCCGTTGTGTAGCTCTCAGGGGACGGTCAGCAGCGCCTCGATTTCCCGCTCCGGTTCTTCGTTGGTATTCAACGCTCCAATCTCCTCTCCCGCTTCTGAACGCAACCGGCACCGACGGCGGGGATACCAGGGAACGCTGGATGCGGGATTGCGCGGAACTGCGGCAGTCCCGACGGCCGCTCTCGCACCGTTCCCATGAACGATCACTAAATTCCCACCGTAGACAGCGAAACTATTACCCCTTTCTCACAAACACTTCTGCAAGCTAACGACCTCAAGTTCGAATACCGGGCATTGCTGGTCCATGTGCATGGGCTCCTGCCCGTTTCACGCTGCGTACGCCAGCGATGAAGCGGTACAAGGCGCGGGTCCTGGAGCTGTATGCCCAGATTCACGCATCGCACACGCCGGCGCAACGGCACGGCAAGCGGCGGGACCTGGTAGACGACCTGATGGAGCTGCATCAGTCCGATTCCCTTTGGCAGCAGATCGAGCGCCTGAAGACCCGGCGCAAGCAGCTTCTAACGGAAATGTTCAAAACCGCCGAGACGGTGCTACAAGAAATCGTTGCAAAGGCGCCGTTGGCGGTTGGGAGTCATTGAGGTCGCAGCTCGGTCCCGCAACGCCAGGAGAACTGCGACGGATCGATTTGGATAATGGAGTGGCTACCCCTGCCGGTGGGCCGAATGCGATAGGTGGTGCCGGTCATGCGCACCGTGCCAGCCACCACACTCCCGTTAACCACCAGGGTCACGGTTCCTCCCGGCACTTCGGCCAGCCGGCCTGAGAGCGCGTAGCCGCCGGAGTAGGTCGGCGTCCACCGCTCGATCAATCCCGTCAGAACCACGTCGTCGAACAGGTTCAGCCTCAGAGCCGTGCTTCCGCCAGCAGGCACGCGCGCCAGCCTCCCGATGTCGACGCCGACCTCTCGCCGCCGCAGCGTTGCGCGATCGATAGCGCCGCCGCTGCGGCGCCGGGCGGCCCCTGCCCCCATGCGGCGCGATGGCGCAGAAAAGACCGGCGTCGGGACCTGGCCGATCCTGTCAACGGGCCGGGAGGGTGAGAGGGTGGAGGAGATAGTCTCCTGGTTCCTTGAAGTTCGGTTCCGGACGGTGGCCGCGGAGTGCCGCGTAAGGTTGAGCGTACGTGCTGCGTCCGCCGGTCCGGTCACGGCTGCCGTCCTTTTTTGGCCGGGGACACCCAGCGGGTCCCCCAGGTAGGTCTGGTTCGGGTTTGAAAAGCGCATAATCCAAGGGCAATTAAAGTCCGCGTCGCCGCACTGGTGAGGGTAGGCCATGATGGTTCGCCACCGCGCCGACTCGAGGGCGCCGGCGACGAACGCCTGCTGGTTCACGTAGCCGTGGCTATAGGGCAACAGAGCGGCGTCGTCGACGTGCCGATCGTGCGAGAGCCCCATGTTGTGTCCCAGTTCGTGAGCGAACACCACGGCCTCGCACTCGGCACAGGTGAGGCCAAAAACTCCCGGCAAATCCGCTATGCCGCCCAGGTCCGTCACGTCGGCAATCAAGTGGACCAGGTCTGCGCCAGTGCGGTCGCGAATCGCGTGGACCTCGTCCATGTACCCGTCCGATGCGGCGGTCAACCGGTCCAGAGCCAGAGAACCGCCCCCGCTTTCCTCCTCGTAGGTCACCTCTTCCCTGGCCGCCAGGCTGATCCGTTGATTCACGCCGCTATCTTCGTAGGCTTGATTGGTCTCGGCGATCATAAGGTCTATCGCTGCTTCCATCTCCTCGATCCCCCCAGCTAACCTGCGCGCTGCCGGAGTGAAAAAGACTGCGACATCGATCGACGGCATCGCAGGGAGAGAACGCCCGCATGGCGCGCCCGACGGCAGAAATTCAATCGTTGCCGACCAGTCCCGAAAAACTGCATTCTCGGGTACACAAACTGCAGTCGCCATCAGGTAGAAAGTCGAGAGCGGTAGTTGTTGCAGCCCGGCCGGGATCGTTCCGGTCAAGTCCGGATTGAAGCTGAGATCCAGCCGATCAAGGTTGCTCAAGCCGCCCAGCTCGGTTGGGATAGCCCCGCCGAGTTGGTTGCCTCCGAGATCCAGCCATCGGAGGTTGCTCAAGCCCCCCAGCTCGGCAGGAATGGCCCCGCTGAGTTGGTTGCGTCCGAGATCCAGCCATTGGAGGTTGCTCAGCCTCCCCAGCTCGGGAGGAATGGTCCCGCCGAACTGGTTGCCTCCGAGAATCAGCTCCTGGAGCTTGCTCAAGCCCCCCAGTTCGGCAGGAATGGTCCCGCTGAGTTGGTTGCTCCACAGTAACAGCCGTTGGAGGTTGGTCAAGCCGCCCAGCTCGGTTGGGATAGCCCCGCCGAGTTGGTTGCCTCCGAGATCCAGCTCCTGGAGGTTGCTCAAGCCCCCCAGTTCGGCAGGAATGGCCCCGGTGAGATAGTTGCCTTCCAGACCCAACTCCTGGAGATTGCTCAGCCCGCCCAGTTCCGGCGGGATAGCCCCGCTGAGTTGGTTGTGGCTGAGATGCAGCTCTTGGAGGTTGCCCAGCTCTCCGAGCCGTGCAGGAACGGCCCCGCTGAGATGGTTGTCTTCGAGATTCAGCCTTTGGAGGTTCGTCAACCCGCCCAGTTCGGCAGGGATGGCCCCGACGAGTTGGTTGCCGCCGAGGGACAGCTGTTGCAGACGGTCCAGTTGCCCCACGACAAGCGGGATGTCTCGGCTCAGCCCATTGTCCCGAAGATTCAGCCTCGTGACTTGGCCGCTCCCATCGGTTCCCACCCCGTACCACTCTGAAATAGGCCGGTCGCTCAGCCAGTTGGTGCGGTCTCTCCACTCCTCTCCCCCCGTCGCGTGGTAGAGCGCCGTCAACACCTCCCGGTCCGTCGTCTCCTGCGTTCCCCGATCGATGATTGTCACCGTGGCTGTGTCTGGAGCGGCGGCGGTGACTCCGGAAGGCAGCGGACGGCGGAAGCCGAGGACGATCGTCTCGGCGTGGTCGTAGTGGCTGTCCTCGACAGCGGTGACCAGGAAAGTCGCCGCGGTGGAGGGAGCCGTGATGGTGACGCGATCTGGAACCCCCGAATAGTCGGCGTCGGTCGCACCGTCTCCCGTCGCAACCGTCAGGGCGAGAGTCGCTGACCGGGCCGGACCCTCGGTCTGGTCGATCAAGTGGACCGTCAATTCGACGCTCTCCCCCTCTCTCACCTGGTAGCTCGACGCCGCGAAGCGAACCCGCAATGATCCGTCGCAGGCGAGTCCGGAGGACCTGAACTCGGTAATCGAGTCCAGCCACGCCTGAAAGGTGGCATTCGTCGGCACGCATACGGCGGTGCGACGTATGTCCAGGTAATCAAGTTGTGATAGTTGCGTCAACCTGTGTGGAATCTTTCCGCTGAGTTTGTTGCCGCTGAGATTCAGCCCTTGGAGGTTGCTCAGCTTGCCCAGTTCAGGCGGGACGGCCCCGCGGAGTTGGTTCTCCGAAAGATTCAGCCCGTTGAGGTTGCTCAGCCCGCCCAGCTCGGCAGGAAGGGTCCCGCTGAGTTGGTTGCCCCACAGCTCCAGGCTTGTGACCCGGCCCCTTTCATCGGTTCCCACCCCGTACCACTCTGACAGGGGCGCGTTGCTCAGCCAGTTGGTGCGGAAGCTCCAGTTTGCCCCGCCCGTCGCGTGGTAGAACTCTTCCAGCACCTCCCGGTCCGTCTTCCCTTCGGTCCCCGGATCGATGATCGCCTCCATAGCCGGCAAATAGGCGCCGTCACCGCTCCGCTGCCCTGGAGCACCGCCATCGTTGACCACGCCGTAGGCCAGGAAGGGATTGTTGCCGGAGGTTTTTCTGATGAGCACATAGCCCTGGGTGGCGCCCGGTGCGTGGTTGTCGAGAATGCCGTTGATCTGGTGCCAGCCTGGAGCGGGCACCCGGATGCCGGTCACGGTGTTGGCCAACATCCCGGTCTTCCCGTCGTAGACGTCCAGTTGAAAGACACTGGGGCTGCCATCCACTTCCCCGGTGTTGACCAGAGCCAGATTGCTCCGGTTCTCCCGGTTCTGCTGCAGAGCGTCTACCCAGGCACGTTCGTGGAAGGCCGCGCCGTAGGGCACCGCGTTGTAGAAGACTCCGTAGTGACCGCCGCCTCCGGGCGAGCTGGTCCGGGCTCCGATCGCAATGCCGCTCATGTCCCCACGCGCAACCGTGGCCACCAACGCCCCGGCAAAGGTCGGACCCGGGGGGCCGATCGCTGACGATTTCATCTGGCGCATCGCCTCCACGATGCCAGGAACAAACACCTGCTGGCCGGGCTGAAGGGTCCATTCCGCCGCGGCCGTCTTGTCGGGGGTCCGGATCGCTTCGGCCCTGAAACGGAAGGTCACCGTCTTGGCCTCTTTCGAGAAGTTGGTCACCACCAGCTCGCTGGCGAAGACTCCGGTCTCCACAATCACCGGCAGGGTCTGTCCCCGGATTCCCATCAGCGAACTGGCCGTCACCGGAAAGACGAAGGAGCCGTCGGAGTTGACTTGATCGTTGATGACCCCATAGGCATAGAAGGGGGCCGTACCCTTTACCCGCTCCACCTTGACGTAGCCCTGGGTGAAACCGGCCGTAGCCAGCAGGCCTGAGTATTGATGGAACCCTCCCGGTGACAGGGTCACGTCCTCCAGGACCCTGAAACTCGAATCCCCCGCCTTCCCGGAATAGACGGTGGTCCTCAAGGTGATCTCACCCTCGGTCCCCATGTTCTGGAAGGCCACGTTGGAGCGGTCCTGCCGATTCTGGCGCAGGCCGCACACATAGACGGCTTCGTCGAATCCGGTCGCCACTCCCGGATAGGCCAGACCGGCGCGACCGCCCGGGACCGGCGTGGTCGTCCGCACCGTGACGCCGACCTGGGAAGACCCGGAAATCGCCACCCGCAGCGTCCCGATGCGGTTGCCGACAGCGGGAATGGGGATGCCCAGGGCTCGAAGGTGGTCGATGGCGTTGGAAACGATCTTCTGCCGGCCCGGAGTCAGAGTCTCCGAGGCTGTGCCGCTTTCTCCGCCAACATGGGCCGTATAGGTATAGTTCAGCATTGCCGCCTGATCCCCCCGGTTGGTCAAGGTCAGCTCCGAGGTGAAAAACGAGTCGTTCTGACCCGACGAAGTCAGGATGACCGGGACGAAGATGGCGGGTGCACCGGAGGGACGGCCTTCGGCCGAGTCGCTCAGGGTGAGCGTGTCGGAACCTTCGATCTGGCCCTCAGCAAGGTTCTCAGCCCCGCCTTCGATGGCCAGCCCCACGGCTCCCCACCAGGCAAGCAGACAGGCCAGGACGGTTGGGAACCCGAATCGGCGAAGGTGAGCCGAAGATCTCGTAGCGAGAGGGCAAGCGTTGGACAGGGATTGTCTCCTTTTCAGGGCACATGAATGACGTGACCCGGCCCGGCGATCCCTTGCCGGGCCACCGGACCGGCCCTGGTCTACCTGGAAGGCTTGGCCGAGAAAAACGCCCGTAAGACCATGCGCCATGCGCTCGACCAAGCTGCGCGCCGGTTGAGCGGTGGGCGAAAGGGCACCCTCGCGCCGGCTTGGCGGAACCTCCGCCGCGGCGATGTCGATGTACTGCGGGAGCGGTTGGCGCAGAACTACCAAACTCTCACCGTTAAGGTGCTGGCGGCGGTCGGGGGAAGCCTCCTTCAGATAGGCGAACCTGACCTCCTGCTCCGTCCAAGGCTTGCCTGGTCTCCCCGGACCCTCCCTGCGCTTCTTCTCCTTCGCCAGCATGGCATGGAAAATCAGGTAGTTAGTTTGCAGAAGTGTTTGTGAGAAAGGGGTGATAGTTTTGCTGTTTGCGATGAGAATTTAGTGGTTGCGGTGTGGAACGGTGCGAATGCAGCCGTCGGGACTGCGGTCGTACCGCTCAATCCCGATTCCGGCGTTCCATGGTTTCGGCGCTGGCTGCGTTCTGAACCGGAAGAGGAGGGTCTTGATGTTGACGATAACGCAGGTGGATGCCTTCACCAACGAACCATTCGGCGGCAACCCGGCCGCCGTCTGCCTGCTGCCCGCTTCCGCCGACGAGGCTTGGATGCAAAGGGTCGCGCGGGAGATGAACCTGTCGGAGACCGCCTTCCTGGTAGAGCGTGGCGACGGCTCGTTCGACCTGCGCTGGTTCACGCCGACAGTGGAGGTGGACTTGTGCGGCCACGCCACTTTGGCGAGCGCTCATGTGCTGTGGGAGGGGAATCACTTGGCCCCGGACGCGCCGGCTATCTTTCACACACGGTCCGGACGACTGTCCGCGGTTCTGCGCGACGGGTGGATCGAGATGGATTTCCCCGCGGAGCCGGATCGGCCGGTATCCGTTCCCGACGGCCTGGCCGGCGCCCTTGGGGTCGAGCCGATCTATGTTGGGCGAAACCGCTTCGACTACCTCGTGGAGGTCGACTCGGAGGCGACAGTGCGGCGGCTCGCGCCTGACATCAGGCGGCTCGGAAACGTTGCTACCTGCCGAGGCATCATCGTCACCGCGTTGGCCGAGACCGACGGCATCGACTTCGTGTCACGCTACTTCGCCCCGAGTGCCGGCATCGACGAGGATCCGGTCACCGGATCGACCCACTGTCGCCTCGCACTCCGCTGGCGCCGCCGCCTCGGCAGGACCGCATTTAGAGCGTGGCAGGCCTCTGTCCGTGGCGGCCTCGTCAAGGTGGAAGTTCGCGGCGACCGCGTAGCCCTCTCCGGCCAAGCCGTTACGGTCATGCGTTGCAAGTTGCTGGCGTGACCGACGCGGAGCTGCCGGCACGTCATCTCGACCTTCTGTCCGGCGGATTCCCCCGTCGCCGGGTTCCCAGTGGTTGCTAAACTATTCCGTGACCGGTGATTCTCATAGTCAGGAATACACGTTGCGTCTGTTGTTCAGCTTTGCGCCAGTTGGGACTACCTCCGGTCAAACGGATCGAAGCACCCCGAATGACGATCAACGGGTTGATTGATGCTTTGATCCAGTTCAGAATCGAATCCATGTAGGAATATTGCATGAAACCAGCGACGCATACTCGCCCCAAGTCGGAAGAACCCTACCTTCTCGGCACCGACCCGGAGGAGGGCAGGCGCCTCGAGACGCAGCACCGCTTGTGGGCGGAGGCAGCGCATGACCTCTGGGACAAGGCCGGGTTCGGGACGGGTGCGCATCTGCTGGATCTCGGCTGCGGGCCGGGTTTCGCCGCTCTTGAGTTGGCGGCCCGGGTCGGGCCCGAAGGCCGGGTGCTCGCCGTGGACGAGTCGCGGCGCTTCATTGCCGCTCTGGTCCGCGAAGCGGGCCGTCTCGGAGTCAAGCAGCTCACGGCGCGGGTGGAGAGGGCCCAGGAGCTGCAACTGGAGCCCGCCTCGCTGGACGGGGCCTTTGCGCGCTGGATCTTCTGCTTTCTGAGGGACCCCGGCCCTGTCATCGACCGGGTCGTGTCGGGACTGCGTCCGGGCGGCCGCCTGGTGATCTGGGATTATCTGAACTACCGCGCCACCACCCTCCAGCCGCGGAGCCCGGTGTTCGATCGGGTGCTGGCGGCGGTCAAGGAGAGCTGGAAACCCACCGGCGGCGATCTGGACGTGGGCGCTCGTTTGCCGGGGTTGGTCGTGAAGTCGGGGTGCCGCCTGGTCGACCTGGTTCCGCTGGTAAAGTTCATCAGACCCGGCACCGGGTTCTGGGACTGGCCGACGCAGTTCTTCTTCGGCTACGTGCCGCGCTTGGTCGAAGCCGGCTTGTTGGCGGAGGCGGATCGATACGCCTTCGAAGCCGAGTGGCGCGCTCGCGAACAGGATCCGGGCACGTTCCTGTCGTCGCCGCCCATGATCGGGATCATCGCCGAGAAGACGTGACCCGGCCCGGGGGCGCGCCCTCGCCCGGCTACTTCCAGGTCACTTCCATGGCGAAGAAGTGGTCGAACACCTCGCGATTGGGAGTGTTGGCGTCGTTGGTTTCGGGGCTGCGGATGTAGAAGTCCAACTGCTGGAGGGCCGGGTTGACGGCGCCGGCCTGGGACTTCTTCCCCTGGAGAGGGTAGTGGGCCACCAGGTTCCGGTCGCGCATGCCCTGGGTGACCATGAAGTGAATCTGGTAGTCCCGGTAGAGCGGCTTTCCGTTCAAGGTGGCGGAGCCGATGCCCCAGCCGGCCACGTAGAGAATGCTCTTGGGCCAATAGGCGTCCCCGCAGCCGGAATCGCCGTGCTCGAACAACCAGGCCGCGATGCCGCCGTCCTGGCAGGGTGAGAACTCCTTGAATTCTTCGAGTTCGATCACGTAGCTGCCCTCGGGGAGTTCGAGCTCCGCACGGAACATTCCCGTGTTGTTGATCTCGTCGACATCGAGCTCGGCCGTACCCTCGACCGGCCGCAGATTCGATCCGTCGTTGCCCATGTGGTCCCAGGGGCTCTCGTCGTTCAACCTGCCCACCTGGTAGATGCGCGCTCCCGAGATGATGAAGCGGCCGTCGTAGAGATCGTGCTGTTCGGGCGCGTAGATCTGCATGGTCGCGCCCGGCTGGGTGCGCGGCCCCCGTTCTGGAGGCTCGGTCGGCGAAGTGCCGTCGGTGTCCGTCAGGGTGCAAGCCGGCAGCCACAGCAAACACCAGGGAAGTAGGGTTTTCAGGTGTCGTTTCATGGTGTGTCAACTCCGGGGCAGGTGGTTGCCCGGTAGTGTAGCAGCAGCCAACTTCGGAATGAAGCCGGTATCGCGCTGGTTCAGGCTGCCGGAGTAGGCGCTTCCCGGCCCTTGCCCCATCATCTATACTGGCCGAGTAATTCTTGGCCATCTCCCACGACTCAAGGAGGACAGGATCATGCATGAAGTCAATTTACTGGCGGTGCTGGTGGCCGCAATCGTTCCCATGATTGTCGGCTTCCTCTGGTACGGCCCGCTGTTCGGCAAGCGGTGGCTTGCGCTCATGGAGACCACCGCCGAGGAGATCCAGAAGAACTTCAATCCCCTGAAGACCCATGGGGCCAGCTTCGTGCTGGCGCTGGTCACCGCCTTCATCCTGGCCCAGCTTTTCGCCGGGATGGGCGGACCCGAGAGCGTTTCCTCCATGACCGGCGCCGGCGGCAACGCCATGGTGGGCCTCCACCTGGCGCTGATGGCCCTGATCGCTTTCGTTCTGCCGGTCTCCTATCAGACCTGGGCCTACGAGGGCCGCAAGGCCGGACTCTTCTGGCTCAACCTGGGCTACAACGGGGTGTCCCTGATGGGGCAGGCGGTGGTCATCGCCGTCTGGAGCTGAGCGCGAGGAACGTCATCCATGAACTCCGCTGCAAAGCCGCCGGTGCTCTATCTCTGCTTTCTGCTGCTGGCTCTGGACGGGTCCCTTCATGCCAGGCAATCGACCCCCAGGGGACAGGGCCGTTGGGAGGGGGCGATCGAGACGCCCGGTCAGGCCTTGGGGATCATCGTCGATCTTGCCCCTACCCAGGCGGGTGTGTGGGCCGGCAAGATCAGCATACCGGTGCAGGGGCTGTCGGAGTTCCTTCTCTCGAACGTGAAAGTGACAGGGGACCGGGCGTCGTTCTCGATGGAGGGTGTGCCGGGGGCTCCTCGATTCAACGGAAAACTCTCCAAGGACGGCCGGCAACTCTACGGCACCTTCAGCCAGGGGGGCGCCCGCGTCCCCTTCAAGCTCGAACGAACCGGTGATGTCGACCCGGCGCAGGTCGCGGCCCCGAAGCCGCCACCGCCGCCCATCCAAGGGGTGCCGGGCAAGGGCCTGGCCGGGATCTGGTTCGGTCGCCTGGAGATCGCGCAGATCAGTTTGCGGCTGCTCTTCAGGATCGACCAGGACGAGGAGGGAGGCTTCACCGGGACGCTCGATAGCCTGGATCAAGGGGCCATGGGGCTGAGGCTCTCCCGGATACGATTCAAGGACAATTCCGTTCGCCTCAGGTTCGACAGACCGCGCGCATCCTTCCAAGGAACCCTCAGCCCGGACGGGTCCGAGATCGCGGGCCACTGGAGGCAGTCAGGCCAGTCCACTCCGCTGACCATCAAGCGGCAGGAAAAGGCTCCCGAATAGGTTCGCCTGCAGCTGAACGTGGAACGTTATTGAATTATTGAAAAAACCGTGCTCGGGTTCGGGGTCGTGACGGGTGGTCGGAGGGAAGCCGATGCGCCGCCGGCCATAGCCGGTGGGTGCCGACAGCCTGCAGCAGATGTACAGCCAAGACCCGCAAATAGGCCGGTGCCAGGATCGGCCAACCATGTGTAGTAATCTACCGTTGCCAAGACGTCACCGAATCGCCGCAGCCAGTTATTCTCATTTTTCAACAACCTCCCCTATGCTGTCCCGAGAGCGTTTCCTACATGACCGGCAGCGCCGGAAACGCCATGGTGGGCGTCCACCTTGCACTGATGGCCCTCGTCGTTTTCCTTCTGCCGGTTTTCTGTCAGGTGTGGGCCTACGAAAGCCACAAGGCGGAGCTCTTCTGGCTCAGCCTGGGATTGAACGCGGATTCCCTAATGGGGCAGGCGGTGGTCATCTCCGTCTGGAGCTGCACGCGAACGGCGGTGCCAAGGGAAATCGCCCATCAGCTTCAACGCCGCGATGACCCCGAGGTCAGGCCGTAGAACCGACCCTGCGCGAAAGTGTTTCTGGCGGCGGGCGGCAACTTCTCGCCTCGCATGCCATGGCACCTGACCTCTCAGTGCGCCATGCCGATGACCGTCACCCCCCCTTGCAATAAAGTTCGATGACACATGGCTAAAGCCAACATCCTCAACACCCGCACAATCAATTATCTGGAGTTGATCGGCAACGGCAGGTCGTACCGGGCACCCGCCTACCAGCGGGATTACTCTTGGTCGGAAGTGGAGTGGGAGGATCTCTGGAATGACATCTTCGAGCTCCGGCCTGACGCCGCAGCCGTTCACTACATGGGCGCCCTCGTGGTCGAGGGCAGCAACGACCGCGAGTTCCTAGTCATCGACGGCCAACAGCGGCTCGCTACCCTCAGCCTGTTTGCCCTGGCCGTTATCGCCAAGCTAAAGGAAATGGCCGACACCGGCATTGATTCAGACGCCAATGCCGAACGGTCCCAGGGCCTTCGCAACCGTTTCGTCGGAGAAAAGGACCCGGCTTCCCTCACCGAAAGCAGCCGGCTCTATTTGAACGCCACTGACGACGCCTTCTATCAGGACTACCTGGTCCAGTTGCGGCAGCCGCTAAACCCGCGCGGCCTGACCAAGTCGAACCAACTGCTTTGGAAATGCTTTAACTATTTCACGGAGCGGCTCGGCGAGCTGGGCGCGCTGAAGAGCGACGGGCAAGCGTTGGCGAGCCTTCTGTCCGAAACGGTCGCACGTCAACTCATCTTCATCCTGGTTACCGTCGACGACGAGCTCAACGCCTATACCGTATTTGAGACTCTCAACGCGCGCGGCCTGGAGCTGACCACGACCGATTTGCTGAAGAACTATCTATTCTCTCGGGTCCGCGTGACCGCCGACCTGGAAGCTCTCCAGCGTCGCTGGCAGCAACTCATGGCCACCGTCGGGCAGGGGCGTTTTCCAAGGTTTCTCCGCTACCACTTGCTGTGTGAACTGCCCATGGTGAGGAGTCAACGGCTCTTCAAGCTGGTACGCGACCGGACCAAGTCGGCTGAAGACGTGTTCGCCCTGCTGGATCAATTGGAAAGGCGCGCGGAGCTCTTTGCGGCAGTACTGGACTCCAGTCACGGCTACTGGATCGAATTACCCGAAGCCAAGCCCTACATTCGTGAGCTCAACCTGTTTCGGGTTCAGCAGATGATGCCGCTTTTGTTCACCGTCTGGGAGCGATTCTCGGAAGGTGATTTCGTGAGAGTCGTCAAACTCGTCAGCGTGATTTCGTTCCGCTACACAATAGTCAGCGGCCTCAATACCAACCCGCTTGAACCTTCCTATCACCGTGCGGCAAAGGCGGTGACGGATGGTCAGGCGCAGACCCCTGGGGCGGTATTCACACTCCTCAAGCCGCTTTACGTGGGCGACGCCAGGATGAAACAGGACTTTGCCCTGATGAGCGTGGACATGGGCGGGCGTTGGGGCAAGCTCACGCGCTACATACTCGCCCGTCTCGAAGGCGACGCATCCGGTCGGGCCTGCGACTACGATACCGACCCCTTCACCGTCGAACACATCCTTCCCCAAAATCCTGCTGATGCCTGGCAGGAGTCCATTCCGAGGGGGTTGTGGGAAGAGTCCATCTACAGGCTCGGCAATCTCACCCTGATCGAATCAGCCACCAACCGCCAGCTCGACAACGCTGTCTATGCCGATAAGCTCGCAGCGTATGGCCAAAGCAGCTACTCCTTGACCCAACGCATTCCCGAGATCGCTCCCGAGCAGTGGACACCGGAGATGCTGGACAGGCGTCAGCGGCAGCTCGCCGAGCGCGCAACGCATCTGTGGCGGGCGGATTTTGCGTAACCAACGGGTAAGGGGGAGTTTAGGAACGGTTGTTCGGGAGAACCAAAAAAAGGGACGTTACTGCTCATTCAGACTCGGCGGGGTATGGAGCGTGGAGGGTTCATGGCTCCTTCAAAGCGAGAATACTTGTTCTGAACTACGCCACATTTTATCAGGGAACGGAGTTGGTTTCCTGGTCCGGAGGGAAGCAGCCGCTGGGGGACATCCCAATCAGGCTGCCGCTTCCTTCTCGGCAGCAGGCCGTTTCCCCAAACCCGCCAGGAAGGCCACCAACCCGAAGAGGATGAAGCCGCAGGCGGCGACTTCCGCGTAGCCCTGAGCGTCGCCG
>JAPOZE010000670.1 GCA_026706225.1 Acidobacteriota bacterium | reverse complement strand
AGCCTTCTACACTTCCTCATCTTCCGTAAGTCATCGGTCATCAGCGACATCGAGAGCCCAAATTCGCTGGCGTCGGCCACCTGCATGGCTTCCTCGAAATCCTCCACCGGCACGATCACCACGTTGGGGGTGAAGAACTCCTGGGTCAGGGCAAAGGTCCCGGGACGATGGGACATCCGGAAGACGTTGGGACGGACGAAGTTGCCCGGGCCGTCCAGACCCCCTTGTCGCAGGCGGTCCTCACACTCTTCTTCGATCCGGGAAGCGCAGGCCTCGAACTTGTCCACCGCCTTCTCATTGATCAGGGGTCCGGCCAGGAAGGCGGCATCCAGCGGGTCTCCGAAGCGGACCCGGTCTGTGACTTCCAGGAAGCGCCGGGTGAACTCGGGCTCGATCGACTTCTGGACAATCAGCAGGTCGGCCGACACGCAGCGCTGGTGGGTGGTCTTGTAGGCCGACAGGATGGCCGAGTTGACGGCCAGCTCCAGGTTGGCGTCCTCCAGCACGATCAGCGAATTCTTGCCCCCCATCTCGCACACCGCGAACTTGTCGTAGTGGGAGGCCGCAATCTGCTTGACCTTGGACCCCACCCCATGAGAGCCGGTGAAGAGCTGTCCCACCGTGTCCGGATGCCGGACCAGGTGCTCCCCCACCCGCCCCGGGCCGTGGACCAGGTTGAGCACGCCGGCTGGCGCCCCGTGCTCGCGGGCCGCCAGGTCGAACAGTCGGACCAGGTACTGGGCGGTCAGGGGAGTCTCCTCGGAAGGCTTGAAGACCACGGGATTGCCGCAGACCAGGGCGGGCCCGATCAGCCAGGTGGGAATGGCCGCCGGAAAGTTCCAGGGCGTGATGACCGTGCAGACCCCGCGTGGGGCCAGGTAGATCTCGGCTTCCTTGTCGGGGATTTCCGAGGCCACCCGTTCGCCGATGGACTGGCGGCCACGGCCCGCGCAATACTGCAGCATGTGGATGGCTTCCACCACGTCGGCCCTGGACTCGTCCAGGTGCTTCCCACTCTCGACCGCCATCAGGAAAGCCAGCTCGGCCTGGTGCTTCCGAACCTGCTGGACCCAGGTGTCCACCACTTCGGCCCGCCGGACCCAGGACCACTTCAGATGATTCCCCCAGGTGTCCAGGGCATCGTTGGCGGCGGCCACGGCCCGGTCCAGGCTTTCGACTTCAGAGACGGGGACCGATCCGATGGTGGAGTGGTCGGAGGGGTTGAGCACTGCCAGTTCCTGCCGGTGGGGTTTCCATTCCCCGGCTATGTACTCTCTGCCCTGGCGGGTCCGGGGCTCGATTGATTGTCTGAGCATGGCAGATGTTTCCGGGCGGCCGCCTGTCGCGATCGCCCGTCCGGATAGAGGCTGTTGGGGGTCTCGACCCTGGGCCATCCCCGTGGGGGCCCCGGGACCATATCCAATGGTGCGGTAATTTCCGTTTCGGGCGGCATTCTATCGCAGTTGCCGGACCGATTGACAGACCATTCCCCAGGCTGCACAATCGATGTTTTCCGGCGGATCTTTCAGGGAACGAAGGGATGTCGGGCATTCGGCCTCGCGGACTCCAGGCGGTCTCGGCGGAGTTGAGACGCGACCCTTTGCCTCTGACGAATCCACCGGCTAAATCCCGAGCAGCGGCCGGCAACGCGGGCTGACAGATGCTGAACAACGAGGGATTCTCCAAAGGCGCGCATACAACCCGCCGGCGACTCGGGATGGGGCTCCCCGGTTTGCTGCCGGCGGTGTTTTGCCTGGCGACGGCCGGACATCTTTGGGCTTCCCCTCCCAACATCCTGCTCATCATCGCCGACGATCAGGGCTACGGCGACTTCGGCTTCATGGGCAACCCGCTGGTGCGGACGCCCCACATCGACGACCTGGCCGACCGCTCGGCCCGATTTGTCAACGGCTACGTCCCCAACAGCCTGTGCCGCCCTTCCCTGGCCACCCTGCTGACCGGGCTCTACCCCCATCAGAGCGGCGTCACCTTCAACCGCCCCTATTTCGATCTGCCCCACACCCTGGAGAACCGCCATCGAGCCAGCTACCTGGTGCGCCGGGTGGACACCCTGCCCCGCCTGCTCTCCCGGGCCGGATACCGGACGCTGCAAACCGGCAAGCACTGGGAAGGCGATTTCGCCAACGCGGGCTTCGACGAGGGCATGACCCTGGCCAGGCCTCATCCGATCGAAAAGGACCCGGCCTTTGCGGCACTGGGCATGAAATCGGGGCACGGCAACGGCGACGCCGGGCTGACCATCGGACGGCGGACCCTGCAACCCATCCATGACTTCGTCGACCGGGCGGCCGCTGCCGGAAAGCCCTTCTTTGTCTGGTACACGCCTTTCCTCCCCCATCTTCCCCACAATCCGCCCCGCAGGCACCTCGAGCCCTATGCTGAAGATTCCCGGGTCCCTGACCATCTGGCTCCCTACTACGCCTGCATCACCTGGCTGGACGAGACCGTGGGGGAACTGCTGAACGCCTTGCGGCGGCGGGACCTGCTGCGCCGGACCCTGGTGGTCTTCGTGGTCGACAACGGCTACGTGGTGGACCCGGAGAATCCCAACCTGTCGGTGCGCAGCAAGAACACCCCCTTCGAGCAGGGCATCCGGACCCCCATCCTGATCGGATGGAAGGACCAAGCCAGACCCGGCACCCATGCCGGCCCGGTGAGCACCATCGACCTGGTGCCGACGCTGCTGGCGGCGGCCGGCATCGGGGAGGCGGGCGCGGAGCTTCCGGGGCTAAACCTGATGCCCGTGGTCCGGGGCCGGGATACCCTGCCGCCGCGGCCGGTCTTCGGCGAGATCTACCGCGGCTACGCCATGGAGCTGGAACAGCCTGAAGAGGAAGTTCTCTTCCGCTGGGTGCGCTGGGGGAATCACAAGCTGATCCTCCCCGAGGGTTCGGATGAAGGGGCAATGCTGTTCGATTTGACGGCCGACCCCAACGAGTTGAACAATCTGGCCGGGAGTCCCCGACTGAGGAGCCGCCGGCAGGAGATGGAACGGCTGCTGGACGACTGGTGGAACCCGCGAAAGGAATAGTGCCGGCCGCGATGTCGCCCGGAGCCCGGGACCGTCCACGAGGGAATCAAGGAGAAGGCGAGGCTGACACGATGAATCTCGAGAGCGGAGTATTCTCACGACGGGCCGTCCGGGCCCTGCTGGCGGCGGCTCTGCCACTGCTGGCGGCGTCTCCGCCGGCCGCCACCGCCAAGGACCGTCCCAACGTCCTGTTCATCGCCGCCGACGATCTGCGTCCCCTGCTGGGCTGCTACGGAGAGCAGGCCGTGCAAACCCCCAGCATCGACCGGCTGGCCGCCCGGGGGACCACCTTTCGCCGGGCCTACTGCCAGGCTCCCCAATGCAGTCCCTCGCGCGTGTCCCTGATGTTCGGACTGCGGCCCGACACCACCGGCCATTACTCCAATCGCCACCCCTTCGATCGCGAGCGCTTCCGGGCAAGCCCCAGCCTCCCCGAGCACTTCAAGAACCACGGCTATCACACCCAGTCCTTCGGCAAGATCTACCACAACGAAACCGACCATCCCGAGGGCTGGTCGGCGCCCAGCTCGCCGGGGCGGAAGCGGGAGATGTGGGAGACGGTGGACGAAGCGGCCATCGCCGGAGTGGAGTTCGCCAAGCGGGCGCAGGTGCCCACCGTGATCGCTCCCAGAAATGATTGCCCAGCCATTCAGGCCCCCGACGTGCCCGATGAAACCCTCTATGGCGGACGCATGACTGGGCAGGCCATCGCCGCCATGGCGGCCGTCAAGGACAAGCCCTTCTTCCTGGCCGTGGGCTACTACCGCCCCCACCTGCCCCTGGTCGCTCCCAAGAAATACTTCGACAAGTATCCGCTCGACCGCATCCGGCTTCCAGAGCGCCGCCAGCCGCCGGCCGGCGCGCCCCTCTGGTCGATCTACAACTCGGTGACCTATTGGCATCCCCGGGCCCGGGAGGTCTGGCGCATCGACCTGGATTTCCCCAAGTATCCCTCTACCCGGGAGGAGGCGCTGCGCTTTGCCGGCTGGGAGCTGCGCAGCTACCGGGGAATCCCTGCCGGCGGTCCTATTTCCGACTCCCTCCAGGCCAGGGTCTGGCAGGCCTATCTGGCCTGTGTCAGCTACATCGATGCCCAGGTGGGGCGGCTGCTGCAGGCACTGGAAACCTACGGGTTGTCAGACAACACTATCGTGGTGTTCTGGGGAGACCACGGCTGGCACCTGGGCGAGCACGGCACCTGGGCCAAGATGACCCTGTTCGAGTGGGCCACTCGCGTTCCGCTGCTGATTGCCGCGCCCGGCCGCTCCCAACCCTCGGGGGTCGAGTCGCTGGTGGAACTGGTGGACCTCTACCCCACCCTCTGCCGCCTGGCCGGCCTGCCCGTTCCCAAGCACGTGGAGGGAAGCGACCTGGTTCCCCTGCTGAACGACCCGGAACGGGCCTGGAAACAGGCCG
This sequence comes from Acidobacteriota bacterium, assembly GCA_026706225.1. Next base: position 10,639 of record JAPOZE010000670.1, on the reverse strand, counting down.
CCTTCAGCCACTTCCCCCGCCACGACCACAGCCTGGGGCAGTCCATGCGGACCGACCGCTACCGCTACACCGAATGGGTGGGGCTGGACGGCAGCCTCAAGGGCACCGAACTCTACGACCACGACGCCGACCCCCTGGAACTGGTCAACCTGGCCGCTTCCCCGGCCAATGCCCGGACCGTGCAACAGCTCGCCCGCCAGATGAAGGCCGGATGGCGGGCGGCACGGCCTCCTGGCGGAGAGAATGGGGCGGGGAATTAATTCGCGAGACCGGGAGCCAACGGGAGAAAGGACCAAGAACAATGAACAGTGAGGAAATTTCGCAACTGGAATCTCGTTTGACCCGGGTGATGGCTGAAATGGAGGCCCGGTTAACCAGTGCCCTCCATCAGGTCCGCACGGATCTTTGCAAGGAAGTTGGTGACCTGAGGTCGGATGTTTCCGGGCTGGAAGGTGGGTTGAAATACCTGAAGGTCTTTCTGGGCGCTGCCGGTCTATTTGTCGGGGGCGCTGTCATCAAATATCTGCTGACCTGAATCTACACACGCCCGGCACTCTCAACGCGACCATTGCTGTCGCCGCCTTCGCGGCTCAACTCTTACCCGACACTTCCCTTGGGCTCACGCCACGATCACCCCCCGTCCCGCCGCGGCCAGATCTTCCACACCCCGATGGTCAGCACCGGCAACACGTAGCAGAGAATCACGCCCCAGGTGGCGGTGCCGTAGCCCTTGGCCACCAGGTTCTCCAATCCCAGGGGGGAGAGCGAGGCGGCCGCCACCAGCAGCAACAGCGCCACCGCCGGGCGAAGCGTGGCCGGCATGACGGCCCGGCGTTCGGCCAGAACGCCCGCCACCCTCTCGTTGAAGGCGTGAATCATTCCGGTTCCGGACTCGATCAGCGTTCCCAGCAGAACCACTTGAAAAACAACCTGGAACGCGGTCGATCCCAGGACCTCCAGGAGAAAATTGGCGGGAACGGTCTGATCCACCACGGCGGGATACTGGGTGACCATGGCCAGAAAAAAGAAAAAGGCCGGGATCATACCGATGGGACCCACCAGGATGCCGGCCCCGAAGGCCTCCCGGCGTCTCTCCATGTGGCGAATACAGAACAGAAGGGCCGGAATGGTGACCATGTTGTAACCGGCATACTTGACGCCGGACAGGGCCCATCCCGGCTTGATTTCCAGCGAGGGCCAGGGATTGCCTCCAAAGAACTGGGAGAGGCTCCAGACCAGGAAGACCAGGTAGATGGCGTAGAGGACGAACGACCACACGGCAAAGGATTTCTCGATCACCGCGGTTCCCTTGAAGACCAGGAACCCCACGCAGGCCATGATGCCGATGACCCCGGCATAGTAAGGGAGGGAGAAGACGGCCTCGACGATGCTGCCGCTGGCGGCGGCGATGACCGCCAGTCCCAGCAGCATCATGACCAGGTAGCAGATCTCATAGAGGAACCACCAGCGGCGGAGCAACTGCCGGGTAAAGGCCCGGTAGTCGTAGGAAGCGGTTCGCCGCGCCAGCTCGAAGGTCGCCAGACAGACGGCCGACCAGATGGCAGTCGACAGAATCATCCCCAGCAGCCCACCCAGGGGCCCGAACTGCAGAAAGTACTCGACCAGCTCCCGGCCGGTGCCGTAGCCGCCACCGATGACAATGGACTGAAAGACGAATCCCGGCAGCAGGTATTTCCTGAAAAAGGGAGTGTCGAGCATGGGCAATCGCAAATTCGGACCCCTCCGGTGGGCCCGGCGCCCTCGGCGTCCGAGTTCGGGCCGGTCGCCGTCAGATGACGCCTTTTTCGCGAAGCCGGCGGATCCGGTCCGGCGTCATCTCGAGATACTTCTCAAGGACCTGATCGGTGTGCTCTCCCAGTCCGGGGCCGCGGCGGTGGACCGGCGCGTGATCGCTGACCTTGATGGCGCCGGCCACCTGGCGCACCAGGCCCAGTTCCGGGTGGTCGGTCTCGACGATCATGCGGCCTTCCTGCACCTGGGGGTCCTGAAGGGCCTCCTCCACCGTGTTGACCGGCGCGCAGGGCACCTGGCCCTTCAGCAGGCGCAGCCACTCGGCGGTGGTGCGGGTCCGGGTCCACTCTTTCAGCACGGGACCCAGCTCCTCCCGGTGCTTCAGTCTCCGGGCAAAGGAGTCGAAGCGGGGATCTTCGGCCAGCTCCGGAGCCCCCAGGATCCGGACCAGGTTGCGGTAGAACTTTTCCTTGGCGCACATGACCACCAGCCAGCCGTCCCGGGTGGGCAGCAATTGGCTGGGCACCTGGGTGGGATGGGAGGAGTCGGGGGTGCGCCGCGGCTGGTAGCCGCTGGTCAGGTGCCAGGCCCCCACATAGCCCAGTTGGGAAAGCGCGGTGTCGAACAGGCTGACGTCCACGTCGCAGCCGAGGCCCGTGCTGCGGGCCCGCATGACCGCGCTCACCAGGCCCAGAGCCACCAGGGCGCCCGCGCCCAGATCCACCAGCGACAGGCCCGCCTTTTGCGGCGGACCCTGGGGGTCGCCGGTCAGGCTCATCCAGCCGGCGTAGCCCTGCATCAGGTAGTCGTACCCGGGGTCGGCGGCCCGCGCGCCGCTGCGACCGAAGGCCGAGAGGGAGGCGCAGACGATGGAGCGCTTGACCGGGGCGAGGCTCGGGTAGTCCAGGCCCATGCGGGCGGGCAGGTCGCCGCGCAGGTTGTTGAAGACGCAATCGGAGCGGCCGACCAACGGATGGAGCACTTCCGCCGCCTCGGGATGGTTCAGGTTGAGGGTGATGCTCTTCTTGTTCCGGTTGAAGCTCTGGAAGTAGACGCTGTCGTCGCCCTCGATCTCGGAAGCCACGTGGCGGCCGATGTCGCCTCGGCTGAGGGGATTCTCGATCTTGATCACCTCCGCCCCCAGGTCGGCCAGCAGCATGCTGGACCAGGGCCCGGCGCCGAACTGCTCCACGGCCAGGATGCGAATGCCCTGCAGGGGTGGAGGATTTTTCATGAAGCTGGAGAGGTTCGGGAACGGGTTCCTGACCCGGCCGAGGTCAATCCGGCTCTTCGGACTTCGAGGCCTCGGCCATCCGGATCAGGAGCTTGGCTTTTTCCACGATGGGCCAATCGACCATCTTGCCGTGCACCTGAACCGTGCCCGCGCCTTCCCGGTGAGCCTGCTCGAAGTCCCGGATCACCTCCCTGGCCTTTTCGACCTGCTTTTCGGAAGGGGTGAAGGCCTGGTGGACGCAGGCGATCTGCCGGGGGTGGATGACCCCCTTGCCGCCGAAGCCCAACTGGCGGGCCCGCCTGGAATCGGCGGCCAGCGGTTCCAGCGTCCGGAACTCGGGCACGATACGGTCCACGGCGACCAGCCCGCGACTGGCCGCGGCCACGGCCACTGCCGAACGGGCATAGACCATCTCGTCGGGGCCCTCGTCCTCCGATGCAAAGACTCCGAGATCCAGGGTAAAGTCCTCCGCCCCGAAGAAGAGGCCCACCATTCTGGGGCAGGCAGCCGCAATGGCGGGGGCCGCCAGCAATCCGCGCGCGCTCTCGATCATGGCCAGGATGCGCACGCTTCCCGGCTCCATTCCCGCCTTGGCCTCCAGGGCTCCGAGTGCGGCATCCGTCTGGTGCAGAACGGAGACCTCCGACACCTTGGGCAGCACCAACCCGTCCAGGCCGGGCCGGACAACGGCCCGGGCATCCTCCAGACCGCGCCCTGGATCGGCCTCGACCCGCACGTAACGCAGCGAGCCCCCCGCAGGGGCCTCGAGGGCCTCGGCCACCTGGCGCCGTCCAGCGGCTTTCTCGGCCGAGGGAAGGGCGTCCTCCAGGTCGTAGACGATCACGTCGGCCCCCAGTGTGGGCGCCTTTTGGATCATCCGGGGCCGGTTGCCGGGAACGAAGAGCCATGAACGCATCAACTGCATGCCGGGTGCTCGCTGGGTCACTGGATCGGGGGAAACTCTCCGGGTTGCGGGGCGTGGCCGCGCCGGTACACCATGACCTGCCGGGTCAGATCGATCACCACCTTGCCGTCCTGATTGATTCCGAGGGAGCGGACGGTGACGATCCCCGCATCGGGGTGGGACTTGGAAAGCCTCTTGGCCAGGACTTCCGACTGGCAGTAGATGGTGTCACCGATAAAGACCGGGTTGGGCAGCCGAACCTTCTCCCAGCCGAGATTGGCCATGGCGTTCTGGCTGACGTCGGTGGTGCTCATGCCGGTGACCAGCGCCAGGGTGAAGGTGCTGTTGACCAGAATCCGTCCCCAGCGGGTCTTGCGAGTGTACTGGCTGTCGAAGTGCAAGGGGTTGGTATTCAGCGTGATATGGCTGAAGAGGGAGTTGTCCAACTGGGTGACCGTCCGGCCATGGGGATAGCGGTAGATGTCCCCGACCTGGAAGTCTTCGAAATAGCGTCCCTGCCAGCCCTCCTGGGCGGAGCCTTGGGAATCGGTCATCGGGTGTCTCCACTCACTCGTGATGGCGGCCGACCCGGGTGCCGGCCGTGCCGACCGGGGCGCGCCTCCGCTCGTCCGGCCTATTGTTCGGCATATCCCGATGGGAGGCAAAGCAAAATCTTTCGGGTGCGGGCGGATGGAGGGGTCCCGGGAGCGCAAGCGTCCCGCCCGCACAAAGCCTGGTGCGGCCTCGGCCGTCGCCGCAACCTGGCCTTGCTTCGGCTTGGCCGTTGCCGCTACCGGCAACCGGGCAGCCGCACGCAGAGTCGGGCGCATGCTCAGGGATCCCGCAAGCAATACGGATGCGGGCGGGACGCCCGCGCTCCCGGGGGTAATCACTCCGCCCTGGCGGGCGGGTGCAGATGAGCGTGGAGAGAACCGCCCGCCGCTTGCCGCCCGGCCATCCCCTGTTCTAAGATTTCGCTTTTCCGGGCCGACCCTTCGAGGGAGACATTTCATGACGATCCGGCGCAGCCGGCTACTCATCGACAAGAGCGAGGTGGCGGTTGCCGGCGGACTGGTGACGGCCATGCACCCGCTGGCTGCCGAAGCCGGAGTGGAGATCCTCCAGCGCGGCGGCAACGCCGCCGATGCCGCCGTGGCGGCTGCTTTCGCCGTGGGAGTGGTGGAGCCCTTCATGAGCGGGGTGGGCGGAGTGGCCTGCGTGGTGGCTCACGAGGCCGCCAGCGGTCGCACGCTCACTCTGGATGGCGCCGGTGTCCTGCCCCGGGCCGCCCGCGAGGACCTGTTCGAGCTGCTGGGTCCCGGACTCAAGGGCGGAGGCATCTATGGCTGGCGCGCCACCCGGGATGAAGCCGCCGAAACGGGGTATCGCTCGGTCGCCGTGCCGGGGGCGGTGGCCACCTGCGCCAGGCTGCTGGAAACCCTGGGCACGCTCTCCCTGGCCGAGGTGATGGCGCCGGCCATTCGCCTGGCCGAGGACGGGTTCCCGGTGGATTGGTACGTCTTCGCCAACTGCGCGGCCGGGCTGAGGCGGCTGCGGCCCTTCCCGCACACCATGGCCGCCTTTTTCCACGCCGACGGAACCCCGCTGAAGACGGCCAACGCCGACGACATCGGGAAAGAGGAGTGGCTGGTCCAGAAAGACCTGGCCCGAACCCTGCAACGGATTGCCGAGGAGGGCCCCGACTGCTTCTACCGGGGAGAGATCGGGCGGACCATTGCCGGCTTCCTGGCCGAGCATGGCGGCCTGCTGACGCCGGAGGACCTGGCCGATTACCGTGTGCGGCTGCGCGATCCACTGTGGGTGGACTACCGCGGCCGGCGGATCGCACTGGTTTCCACCAACAGCGGCGGTCCCACCGTGGCCCAGATGTTCAATATCCTGGGGGGATACGACCTGGCCGCTTCCGGCCACAATACCGCACCCACCCTGCACCTGCTGGCCGAGGCCCAGCGGATGGCCTTTGCCGACCGCTTCACCCATCTCGGGACCCCGACTTCGATCCCATTCCCCTGGAGGGATTGCAGTCGGCGGAATACGCTGCAGAGCGGCGCAGCCATATCCGGCCGGAGGGCCGTCCGGTCAGCCAGCCGGCGGGAGACCCCTGGCCCTTCCAGCCGGGCGGCAGACCGGCCGGCATGCGTCCGCCCAGCGGGATCGACGCGGCCGAGCAGCACACCACCCATCTGACCGTGGTGGACAAGCAGCGCAACCTGGTCTCGCTGACGGCCTCGCTGGGCCAGTTGTTCGGCTCGGGCGTGGTGGTGCCCGGCACCGGGATCACCCTGAACAACGGAATGATGTGGTTCGACCCCGAGCCGGGCAAGGTCAACTCGATGGCTCCCGGCAAGCGGGCGCTTCACGCCGGCACTCCGGCGCTGGTTTTCGACCGGCAGGGACCCTGTCTGGCGGTGGGCTCCCCGGGCGGCCGCAAGGTGCTGACGGCGGTGCAGCAGGTCATCCACAACGTGGTGGATTTCGGACTGGGGATGCAGGCGGCCGTCAGCGCCCCGCGGATTCACTGCGAGGGCAGTCCGCTTCACCTGGACGCCCGGCTGCCGGTCGAGGCGATTGAAGCGGTGCGGTCCTTCGGCCACCAGGTTTCGGTGAGGGAAGAGCATTTTCTCAGCTCCTACTTCGCTAGGCCCAACGGCATTCTTGTCGACCGCGAGTCCGGTCTTCTGCGGAGCGGAGTGGAGCCCTACAAGGCGAGTGCCGCCGTCGGGTATTAGACAATGGAATAGGCGCTAAACGACGAATTTCGCCAAGGCCCCCCAGGAGAAGGAAGAGACATGAGCGGCGGCAACCCTTCACGGCAGCAATGGATTCTGGAGGACATTCGCCAGGGACGCACCCGGCGCATCGATTTTCTGGGGGACTCCATCACCCAGGGGTGCGGCTTTGTCTCCCGCCAGGAGGGCTATCCCGATCTCCTTCTGGACAAGATGAAGCAGTTGGCCGGACACGACCGCTTCCAGACCTACAACCACGCCGTTGGAGGGGCCACGGCCGCCGACGGCGTCAGCCGCCTGCACTGGTGTGAACGCGGCGCCTCCCCTCCGGACCTGAGCTTCGTCATGTTCGGTCTGAACGATGTCTTTGGGTCGGTTTCCATGGACGTCTATGCGGACAACCTGGCTAATATCATGCATCGGCTCAAGCGAATGGGATCGGAAGTGGTGCTGCTGGGGCCCACGCCATTCCCGGCCAGAGACGCAGCCGTCCGCTCCTTCAGCCTCCGCGCCTCCCGGGAAGCCGACATCGCCCGGGTGCACTTCGTGGATTGCCTGGTTCCGTTTTACCAGGGCGGCCGGATCCCTCCGGGTCTGCTCTGGCCGGACGGACTTCACCTGACCGCCCGGGGACACCGGGTCCTGGGGGAATGGATCTGGGAAAAGCTCCAGGCCACCTGAAGATCCCCACACCGCTACTTTCACGCCTCCCAGTGAGGATTTCCGGGTAGGCCCGCCCGCGGCCAATCCCTCCAACGCCATCGCAAGACTCACCCAGGGAACGTGCAGTCCCTGTCTGTCGAGCCGGTCTCGCAATCCCACCCCACCTTGCCTCCATAACCCTCCATCCCAACGCCCCCGGTGCGCCCCCGTTCCTGGACCAGGATTATTTATTTAAAATGAAAATCATTTTCATTTACATTTAGAAAAGTTTGGGATATTGTCCTCTCGCTATTCGACCTGGAAGTCAGTATCCCCTGCTTGCCTGGCCGTCCAGGCCTGAACATGGTTCCCAAGTCGAAGGCACCGGAGTCGTTTAACGGAATTGGCCGATTACGCACTGCGGTGACTCATTTCTCAAACCTGTTTTTCAGTCGTGATCGGCCCTTTCGGCCAGGAGAGGTCAAGAGCACACGGGAGGACGGAAGCAATGTTCCGATTCAGACATTCGATTCATCGGTGGAGAGCCGTGTCGAAGAGTGGCTGCAGCAAGGACGCCGTTTCGGCATTCGGATTGGCTCCGGCTTTATTCGTCATGGTCGCGGCCACAGGAGCCATGCCTCCGGCAGCAGCCGGTCAGAACGGGCAGTCCGACGCCGTCTCGGCGGCAGGTCTACTGCAACAGGCTCGGAAAAACCGGGAGGTCTTCACCAAGGATTTTCACGGATTTCGCAGCAAACTGACCGTGCGCATGGACGGCAAGGCTCACGACGGCACCTGCCTGTTCCGGGTGCCGGGCACTCTGGAGATCGCGTTGAACGGCGGCAAGGCTCCCTCGGCAGTCGAGGCCGCCGTCCGGAACATGCTGATGCATCGCGTGCGGTCGTCAACCAGCGTGACTACAGAGGCCCGCTACGGCGAACGGGACGCGCATTCGCTCGGGAGGAAAGTCCTGCTGGACGACAAGTACCAATCCGCCTATCGCATCAAGGACCGTCAGATCCTCCAGGTCGACCGAACCATGCCGGAATTCCGACGGGTGCTGACGGTGCTGGAGACCAGGACGACGGCTTCCGGTCGATACCTGCCGCGACATGTCTTCGCCGTCGTGGTCGACAACGACTCCGGCTCGATCCGCGAGGCCTGGACCTACATCACTCGTTTCCAGGAAATCGGCGGCAACTATCTCCCGCATTCCCGGCACGTGATCCGGACGGGCAAGGGGCGGACCGGCACCCTGCTGATCGAATGGCACGACATTGAACTGTTGGAAGAAGCAAGCGATGGATGACACCGTTTCGTAGCCTGCAAGCAGGTAGCGAACGGAAAAGGAGAACACTTCATGAAACGAATTCATTTAAGCCTGCTATCGGCACTGGCGGTGCTGTCACTGATGGCGGTCGGCCCTCTGAACGCGCATGCCCGGGACCGGGTCACGCTGGAAGGGGGTGTGTTCGACGTTTCCGGCGCACCGCTTCCCGACGCCACCGTCTTCGTCAAGAACCTGGAGACGGGGCTGGAGGTCTCCCAGCAGGTCGATTCCCAAGGCGAGTTCTCGCTGGATGTCCGGGCTGGCCGCTATCGGGTCAGCGCGGCGGTGAACGACTTCCAGACGGCTTCCCAGACGGTCGACCTGACCGGTGGCGCCAGTGGTCCCCTGGTGCTGAATCTGGCTCCGGCGATCCTGACGCAATCCATTATCGTGACCGGCTCTCGCGAAGAGGAATTGCGGGAGGATTCGGTCACCAAGGTGGACCTGATCGCGCGAAGCCAGTTGCTGGATTCCGGCTACGAACGCGTGAGCGACGTCCTGTCGGAGGAAACCGGAATCGTGACCCGTACCGACAGGTCACCGGGCTCCCGGGCCGGGACCCAGATTCAGGGCGTGGACTCCAGGCAGTCCCTGATCCTGATCGACGGATTTCCGATTGTGGGGGCGCGAGGAGTCAAAAGCGGCATCCTCAACATGAATCGGCAGTCGACCAATCGTCTCGACCGGGTGGAGATCGTCAAGGGGGCCTCCTCGGCTCTCTACGGATCGGACGCGATCGCCGGCGTCATCAACATGATCACGCGGGAACCCCGGCAGAAGTTCGATGCCAACCTGAGCAGCTCGATCGGCTCCCGCGGCGCCGCCGACCATCGCGCCGACGCCGGCTTTGTCCACGAAGACTGGACGGGGTTCTTCTCCGCCGAGCGCCACAAGCGCAACCCCTACGACCTGACGCCCCAAAATTACGACACTACCGGACCGGGGTACCGCAGGTACGACACCATGGCCAAGATCACCCGCGACATCACCGAGAACGTGGACCTCAGCTTCCTGGCCAACGCCTTCGACAACCGAGAGATCAGCGTCTACTCGGGAAGATCCGGAAGTCAGTCCACCACTACCAACGACAGCGCTATCAACTACGGCTTGACCCTGAATGCGGCATTGTCTCCCTTCACCCAGTTGCAGACCCGCGGTTACTACGGAAAGTACGACGAGAACTCGGTCGTGGACCTCGCCAGTATTCCGGGGACCATCGATGACACCGCCAACCTGAACGAACGCCTCTACCGGTTCGACGCCAACGTTTCTCACGTCCTGGGCAGACGCCAACTGCTCCAGGGAGGCATCGACGTGACCAGCAACGAGTACCGCGGATACAACCGTCTGCTTGGCGACAACGCCGGACAGTCGGTCCGCATGGTGGACGCCTGGTTCCAGGACCGCATCCAGGCGCATCCCCGGCTCAGCCTGACGGTCGGGGGCCGGGTCACCCATCACTCGGCCTTCGGGACCCACGCGGTTCCCAGATTCGGCATGATGTTCCGGGCGTCGGACAAATTCCGCTTGAGAGCTTCCTACGGACACGGCTTCCGCGCCCCGGACCTGGGTCAACTCTACTACCGCTTTCTCACCTCTTCGGGCACCTATCAGATCATCGGCAATCCGGCCCTGGAAGCGGAATCCTCGTCAACCACCCAGGTGGGCTTCGACAGCAACATCACCGAGCGGTTGCAGTTCAGCTCCACCTGGTTCCGGAACGGGATCACCAACCTGATCGACACCCAGTTGCTGGGAAGGCCGCGGACAGCAGCGCAGCTCGACGGGTTGATATCGGAGTTCAACATCGAGTCGGCTTTCGCTCCGGGTTTGAACCGCTTGACCTATCTCTACCGAAACATCGAGAACGTGTACACGACCGGGCTGGAAAACAAACTCGAGTTGCGCCTGACCAACAACCTGCTGGTTTCCACCGGCTACACCTATCTCGAGGCCAGGGACAAGGAGACCGGGGCCTTTCTGAGCCATCGTCACAAGCACCACGGGAACTTCCGGGTGTGGTGGTC